>NZ_VILC01000019.1:7968-70066 GCF_009712065.1 Aphanizomenon sp. UHCC 0183
TCGCTATCAGCAGAAACGAGAGTGAGATTGTGTTGAATTGCTGTTGCTGCTATCCAAAGATCATGATCGCTAAATCCCAAATTTTCAATGCTAAAATTACGACCTTTGCTTTTCTCTTGGGGAGCAAAATAATTAAAAACCGATGATTTTAGACGACTGTAAATAATGGCAGTTTCTTCATCAATAAAATATAAATCAACGTCGGACAAAAAAACCTGAACTGCACCTAAATTTTGAGATTTTAGTGCTGATTTTTCTGTCATATATAGCAGTTCTGCATAAGTGATAATGCTAATGCCAATGGTAACAGAGGAGGAAGATTTTAAGGTATCGGTAACTTGAGGATTACCATTAATAATGTAGCTACAGTGATTAGTATCGAGCAAATAAGACATAGTGACAAAAATTAAAACTGCGTTTGAGAACGAGTTTCTTCAACTAAACGCAGACAATCTTCCAAATCATCACCATGCCAAGTTCCAGTATAATGTAGTAAATCACCTGCTTTTTTACCTCGCTTAATGGGAGAAATACGACGTAATGGGCGTTGATTTACGGTGTTTTTTTCCTGAATAGAGTCGATAAAATCACTAACTAAGGAAAGCTGTTCTGGTGCTAGTTGGGATATCTGTTGTTCAACTTTTTGATGTAGTTCTAAATAAGTCATGTTTACCTCGTTTTTATAGAAAGACAAAATACTTGATTGATTCTATTTTATAGAGATATCCGGTAAGCGTAAAACTCAGTGTCTTTAGACCTGAGATATAAGCGACTCGTGCGGTAATAAAGCGCATAGAGTTTTTCTTTTTATAAAGATTGGTTAAAATGAGCAAAGGTTTATCGCCTTTGTATTTGATGATGTTATACTATTCACAACAGGAATGGTAATCAACCTGTATAAAAACCTAACTGCCTAACGGCAATCTGTACCTTGACAATTGAGGATATAGGGTTCTATTCCATAGTTTTAGTTTCCTACCCAGGAATAGGTAAAATCTTCATGGGAGCTAGACAACACAGAATTTAAACTCAAGCAAAATTTGCAGTAATGCAACTACCTTCGGGCAGAGGGAAAGTTAACGCTTGGGGAGAGAACCACCTCTGGCTTAGATACCGCAAGGGTTCTAAGTTAAGTGGACTCGTTGAACCAAGAATCTCAGCGGCTTTAGCCCTGAGAGTGTCAACTCATAGCCATACCTTCGGTGCGCTTCGCTATCGCACTTCCTAAAATCATCCTACAAGCGATTACTAGGTCGCGCTTCGCTATCGCTCTTGCAAAAATCGCACAAACGAGGATAGCGAAATGCTTGCAGCGGTGCTTAGGCGATCGCTTTTCACCAAACTGCCGTACCTCAGGCAATTTTCGTGTTACGTAGTGATTCTACTTGGGTGAAATACTATCTGCAAATAATACCAGAAGTATCTTACTCACGGTCAAATTCACTTGGCAATTTTTGAATAACGAAGTCTAGAACTAAAGTAGCCATCTCCAATGCCTCCTCAGCTTCGGATCTTTCCGGCTCAATTACATCCCCTGGATATCGAAATTCTGTTGCATAAGGGGTCAAAGTATCCGCTATATCTTTTAAATCATGAAACCCAGGTTCAAACAATGAACAGATATCTAACAAAACATCCAAATCATGGGTTTTTTTGACTACCTGCTCTTGATATGTCAAATAAGCCTTTAATGCTTTTTCGGCAGCCTGTTGACAATGGTAAACAACAGCATCCAACAGAGATTCTTCATTATTAATAAGTAACACATACGCAGCCTTTAAATCTCGCTGGCTCTTGATTAACCACTGTCTAGTTTCTGCAAATTTTGCGTTATCCATACAGGAGTTTACCCTGACGTATTACTTGATTGACTAGTGAGTTGGCTACACTAGCCTTGAGTTCAACTTCTGAGCGGGTCATCACCAGAATATCTTTTGGAATACCAATACCACGCAAAGCTTTATATGCCTGACGCGCTCGACGATAGCGTGGTTCATCTGATTTTGAGATAATCACCAATAAATCAATATCGCTATCCTCGGTCGGTTCACCGTAAGCATAAGAGCCGAACAAAAAAATCTGTTCTGGTTCGAGCGCGCTCACCAGTCGGTTAGTAATTTCATTTAGAAAGTGAGTGCTTAAATGCTTGGCAGCCATAAAATTTAACTTATTCTAATACTTTCTCTAAAATACACTAAATAAGATGGGGCAATGAACTTTTGCAAAATTTTGAACAACCAAAGCGATCGCCATGATTAATATTAGTATAGATTAGGCTGGTTTTAGAGAATTCCTTGCAGCAGCACTGAAGCGATCGCTATGAGTAGTATTTTTAGAAAGGGCAAGTATAGATTAGTATGGCTGGTTTTAGCGATCGCCCTTGGCTTATCTACTATAATTTCTGTGAGGATAGCGATCGCGTAAGCGCTGCTGCAAGCAGTTCGCTACTATTGTCCTTAGTAGTCAAGGGATTGTGGTTACACCTCTTGCTGTACCTTCAGCCTGTGACAAGTCAGAATCTCTGATGCGGGTCTGAAGATAAACTATCTAAAAACTGACTCGGTGTAACAATCAAGATATCTCGAAAAGGATGCAGTTCTAATAAGTCTTTGTCTCCTGTGATAATATGAGTGGCATTTCCAGAAATGGCTAATTCTAAGAATTTATTATCTTTAGGATCTCGACAAATATCAATTGTTTCATTAATTGTGATTAATTCTGTTTCTCTAGCTAAACTGGCTAAAAAGTCTTCACGAATTTTTCTCGATAGATAGCGGTCAAATTTTGGACGACTGAGTACATCAATTAATTCTGATAAAATTTCCACAGAAATTAAGATTACTCCGTTTTGTTTGGCTTCTCTAAGAGCTTGCATTGTGGTAGATTTAGAGAAGATTAATGCACTGACAATTACATTTGTATCAATTACGATACGGTTAGTTTTCATCCTTGAGAATAGATTCTAAAATTTCCGGGGTCATTCCCTTAGCAATGGCTTGTTGACTCGCTTCTTCCATGATATCTAAGAGTGGTTTTTGACTGACTGCTTTTTGTAGCATTATGTTGAGAAATATTTGGATTTTTTGCTGTTTTTCTGGTTCTGCTTCTCGGTACGCTTTGGCAATTTCTGGGTCAACTTGAATGGTAATGTTTTCCATGATAAGTTACAAGTTAATTAGTCTAGTTTTATTATAGCGATCGCCAGTTATTTCTGTTTTACACTATCCTGAATTATCTTAATCTCCTCTTCTGTTAACCTATACAATTTGTACACTATAGGGTGTGTTGGCTAGTGTTAAGGATGTTTTAGATGAGATGCAAGCACAGGGAATGAGAATTTCAGACCCGCTGTATGTGCAGGTTTTGACTTTTTTGATGGCATATCTACGAATACAGTTACTAATTTTACATCTATGGTGAGCGATCGCTACTGCATTGAATATTTTAAAAATCTCTAAACCAATTAATTCTGTAGGGGCAAACCCCCTGTGGTTGCCCATAAATCAGGGTAGCCACGGGGCGCTACCCCTACATTAAATCCAAAGGTCAAAAGCGATCGCTAATATTGTCCTTTCTCCAGAAACTAACTCAATCAAATTAATCTTTGAGAGGTTCTTTGTTCACGCTCAATCCTTGATATATATATCTCTGGTTTATGTTCTTGAATAGTTAATCTCTATTTTAGAATTTATAATTTTTACCAGCCATTTAAACCAAGAATTTTATGTTTTATTAGCTGATAAGCATAACCTAAAGAATGAGCAATTGGCATTGTTAATAAGACTATTCCACAGAAAAACCAGCGACTTAAAAAGGATGGTATTTTACCTTTATCACCTCGCCAAATTTCTGACTCGAAACTAGTTCTTGATTTTAATGTGACTCGCAGACTTTCTAAAAATGGTAATAACAGCCCTAAGATAACTAATATTACCATAGGTAGCCCCAGTCGAGGAAACAGTAAATCAATTAACAACAATAAAGTTATTGATGATATTACCAAAAATGGTACTATGCCTCTTATTTGGGACTTGATAGAGTGTTTAATGCTGGTTAAATAACGACCTCGACCGTATTTAAAATATTGAATATAGAGAGACTTGAATGTTTTTCGGGGATAGTACCAAACACGGATTTTGGAACTGATGTAGATTACATTTTGATCTTTTTTAAGTAGTTTTTGGTTTAGTTCCGCATCTTCATTAGCAGTTGCTTCTGTTGAATAACCTGATACTTCTGTCAAAGCCTTCTTCCAAAAACACCCTAAATAAACAGTTTCTGCATAACCGTTATAATTTGGGTCTCTATATTTTGCGCCTCCACTGCCTAAAATACTCTTGGAACTTAGAGCTATTCCCGCTTGAAAAGGTGTTTTAGCGGCAAAACGTTGCGCTCCACCCACATTTAGAGCTTTGGATTCTAGTAATGCTTCTACACATTTTTCTATATAGTCAGGAGCGTAGTCTGAATGAGCATCGGCTCTAAGGAAAATATCACCCGTGCATTCCTGTAATATGAGATTTAGTCCAGCAGATTGAACCTTTAAAGGGTTATGTATGAGTTTAATTCGGGAATCTTGTGTAGATAATCTTTTTACTATCTCTTGAGTGTTGTCATTACTCCCACCATCAGCGATTATGACTTCAATTAAATTCTGATATTCTGTTGCTAAGAAACCTTTGATTACTCGTTCTATATTAGCTGATTCGTTGTAAGTTGGAATAGATATACTTACAGATGGATTACTTTCTAATATTGATGATGTAAATAAATTTGAATTAATCATGATTAGATGATTCATTTTAGGTGGGAATGGATATACTTACAGATGGATCACTTTCTAATATTGATGATGTAAATAAATTTGGCTGCCCTAAACTTCCTTTGATAAATTAATACTAAAAAATACCTGATATAAATAGGTTTCGCTAAAATATAATGTAACTGTTCACACTCCCCCCTATCTTTAACGAGAGATCAAGGGTTTCGATCATTTTAGAGGGGGGGGAGTGAATAACTACAATATAATCAAAGATTAAATAAAAATATGTTTTCTGATTCTTGAATAGTTATATTGCCAATATTTAGCTATAGAATACTTTGATAAGGCAAATAAAATCCTTGTGTAATAAAGGCAAAATATATTTTTAATAGCATAGAAATAATAATAACTATAGTAACAGTTTTTTCAGTTAAATTAGATTTAAATACATAGGGTAGATAACTGATAATTATTGCTTCAAATGGTCTGCCAAAAATAATTGTTCTCCCAGAAAAATTTTGAGATACACCTAGAAATAAAGCAAATATAGCATAATATACAGAGCAGATAATTAAAAAACTTTTATTTTCTGCCTTAAGCTTTATTAACTTATCTCCAAATAGCACAAATGACAGCAATGTAATTGTATTTGATAACAAAATTATTATATTTCTAGACTCATAGTCTAAACCAGGATTCAAATATTCTTGCCCGTCGATATAGGATGAAAATCTAAAGAAATTTAATCCTTGCAATAAATAACTAATCAATTGAACTAAAGGATTTTGTCCGCGATTAATTAAAATTAATAAATTTATTAAGAAAGAGCTTATAACTACAATTCTTAATTTAAATTTATTTGAACAAAAACTAATGAGTAGCAATGTTAAGCTACTAATATGAAACTGAATTGCAAGTAGCCAATAAAAAGTCGATAAAAATCTCGTTTTTTTCAAGAAATATATTGTACCAACACAACCTAGAACTAAGGCAATAGCCTGGCGATTTCCGCCCCAAAATATGACATAAATATTTGAATAAAGAAACAAGCCAAATATCCATTTATTACAAGCAAAAGATTCTAGTAAGTAATAAAGTAATGCGTATAATCCAGATATTAATATTAAAAGTAAATTATAATTTACGTTTAATTTAGAAAATAAATAATTAAAGAAAAGATATCCTAATTCAAAGTGAGATAACCAATAATTATCAGCATTTTTAAACATATCATAATAGATATCCCAGTCAGATCCAGTTTCATATCTAAGTCCTGAAAATAATACACATAAAATTATTAGAACAAATAAAATATAGTTTTCAACAGTAGAAAAGTGACTATTTTTTGGGTTTTTTGGAAACAGTAACATTCCCAGGATAAAAAAGCACGGAAGAATATAGTAAATCATATATAATAGTTATTACAATTTATTCGCATTATCTTTTAAATAATTGACTAGTTGTTCTGTTGTTCTTTCCCAGGAAAGATGTTCTTCCACAAAATTTCTAGACCATGTTGCAATTTCGCTACGCAGTTCATGACTATTTATCAATCGAGAAGCCTTATCTATATAAGATTTAGAATCCGTGGCTACACATAATTCCTTCAAATGATCCATTTCAGGTTGAAAAATCATTCTAGGTGGGAAAATAGCTGGTATTCCATATGCAAATGATGTAATGAGTTTGTTTTGAATACCACTCGCCACCTTTAGGGGGAATATCATCATATCAATAGAAGGAAGAATTTCTTCCAAATTTTCAATAAATCCTGTAAAGAATAAATCAGGTACATTACTAAATTTAGCTTGTATAGAAGGATTCTCTCTACCGATAATATAAAGTTGAAGATTGCCAAACTGCTTCTTTAATGGTGGAAAAATCTCTTCTATCAATATTTCTACGGCTTCTTGGTTTGGATACCAGTTTAGGCTTCCTATGAAGCCTATTCTAAATTCGGATAAAATAGTAGGCTTCGTGATTAAGTTTTTTTCAGGAATATCAACACCATTAGTAACAACTAAGATATTTTTATGTCCATCATTTTTTCTTGTTTCTTCTAAATATTCACGTTCTTTTATGGTTGATAAAATAGTTATATCAGATTTATTCAAACATAGAATTTCTTCTTGCAATAATCGTTCTTTTTCAAGTGAATAATAAATTTTTCTAAAAACTGATTTAGGGTTAGACTCAGAATAATGTAATGAGTTCGCATCCACTAAATCAGTGATAAAAAATTTGGCAGATCGAATATTTTGAATATTTATTGCTGTATAAATCCAACTAAAGTAAACAAAATCATATTCAGAACTTTCAATAAAGTTTATTAACTTATAATTAATAAATCTTTTATGGAATGAGGAACAAGTGAAAAAAGACTTAAGAGTTCTAATCAAAACCTCAAGCTTTGAATTGGGAATGTATATTAACTTGCGAAAAGGTAAATCATCAATGTTTTCTAAGCACGAGTAATTTTGATATGCTATATCAACATGAAAGTGTTTATTTAGCTGTCTGGCAATACCAATTTCTCTAATTTTTACACCATGATTATTTGATGATGCTATATCTCTTGTAACGAATAGAATTGATTTCATAGTTGTCAAAAATTTATTATACAAGAATCCGGTTTGATTCCTGAATTTACTTATGTAGTCAGGGAACAAGGAAGATAGAATTGATAGCTACTAAGCTACTAAGTCTTGTATGGATACGCCAAGCAAGCTATCAGAAATCAAATATAGGACTCCGGTTTGATTCCTGAATTTTCCTGCGTAGGAAGGCAAGAGGCAAAAGGATTTGAAAATATGAAGGTGTACCGAGTTTTGTTCAAAATCAAATAGGAGTCCTATAGGAGTTTTATGTATCTTATTAAAAATTACTAATTTTTAAATTGCATATCAATTAATATACTATCATACATAAATATGTTATTAGCATGATTTGATATTAAATTTTCATTCTTAATGCTCGACAAAAGTATAAAGTATGTTTATACTAATTATTAGTAATAGCCTCATAAAAACTACGACCAAAATTCTCGACATCAAATTCTGAAATAATCTTTAATTTATTTTTTTTTATAAAATCTGTATTATCCATATTTTTAATTCGTAATAAAGATTTGATAAATGAGTCGCTGTCACAACAATCAAATAACCACTCTTCTGGTAGAACCTCCTTCATTCCATCTCGATTCGAGGCAAGAACAGGAACATTATGATACATGGACTCTAGCATTACTAAAGGCAAACCCTCGAAACGTGAAGGTATTAACACGACATCTAGAGACGAGTATACAAAGGATAGGTCATCATGCCAGGGAATAAAAATTACATATTCAGCTAATCCTTGCTGATTAACCATTGACTCTAAGGCATAACGATCTGGTCCATCTCCAACAACTAATAACTTAAAGTTTCCTAACTGATCTACATTTTCTGACAATGCATTAATCAAAAAATCATGTCCTTTCTGCTTAAATTGTATGCGACCCACAATCCCCATAACATAATTAACGTTTGTTATTCCATAATTATTTAGTATATTTGTACTATTTTCTAAACTGCTGGTTTGACAATATAAGTTAGTATCTATACCACAATAAACTACACGAATTTTCTCTGAAGAAACGCCGTGTCTAATAATCTGCTGACTCATGCTATTACTTACAGTAATAAACCGATTAGGCAATTTATAAAAATATTGATTAACTATATCTCTAATTACGCCTAATCGGAATTCAATCTCTGCAAGTTTAAATGCCATTGGAATATAGCTAATGATTTTACAACCAGATTTATAAGCAGCAAGTAATCCTAATGAAGATAGTTCAATACCACCTTGTGATACTATCACTACTTCGGGCTTGTATGTGTTAATAATGTTGCGAATTATACCAATTTTTCTTAATGAAAATAATGTTCTTATGCTTTGTAGACTTCCAGACTTGAAATTGAGAGTATAAAGAGAAACTCTATTTTCATTTCCTTCTACTAAAAACTTTAGCTTCTCATGTAGCTTTTTATTACCACGATAAAAAATAAATCCTATATCTAGATTTGTATGCCTTATTAAGTAGCTTACCGCATAAACGGTTGCAACTTCATGACCACCAAAAACATCCGAATCGTCATAAAATAATATCTTCATAGCTAATTCCAACTGGAAAATCAAAGTATTTTATTTATTACTTGGCTAATACACAACGGTGTAAGTGAATGAACCATTTTTAAGCCTTGTAATCTATCAAATTTTCAGAGCTTTTAATGGTCATGTTATTTACACTAACCTGTACTAGTATCACAAAAAATACAAGCTAAATCAAAATCAGTTTCTTTAACAAGATATTTCAATGCATCTAGTAAAGTTTTTTCATGACCTCCAAAGTCTAATGTATCATTATAGAAAAAGTATCCTCATAATTCAATAATTACTCCCTAAATTTATAAAAAAAGTACGGACATCAGTATTCGGTATATCTCTAGCCCATTTTTTTACATCAAAATCGGTTTAATTATTTGTTTTTACTTAATATGCACAATGTGTTTAGATAGTATTTTTTCGGTAGATAATCTCCCACTAATTTGCTTAAAACAATGACAACCGAGTTAATTACTATTCGAGATATCAAGCCTATCAGAAAAAACAGATTTTTACTGAAATTTTTGCTATTCATTCTGATCCACATATTGTCTAGAACAGTTGCGACTACTTCCAATTCATTGCCTGATGTAATTAATTCTACAATATTTAAGTTATTATCTCTTGCACATTGTGTAATTTGGTAAGGTGTGAGCCTAACAAAGTCAAAAGGTTCTTCATGAAGAGGATAAGTAAAAGGCACTGTTATGATGATTACTCCTCCAGGTTTAATCAGTCTAGATAATTCCTTAAACGCTTTGTAGGTATCAGAAACATGCTCTAGCACTTCAGTACAAATGATTAAATCTAGTGAATAACTTGTCAGTGGTATCTCTGTTATTGGTGCAACTACATCTACTGTATTTTGTGAATTTTGAATAATATCTACACCTATATATGTTGCGTTCATACCTTTAATCAAATCACAAAATGGCTGCTCTCCACAGGCAATATCCACTACTGTAAAGCCAGGGGATAGATATTTTGTGATACTATCAACAATAAATTTCCGAATATGACTGACAACAAAATAATCTCCGTTGTATAAGTTAACTGAATAAGTCGAATAAGTCTTTTTTCTTTTGACTAAATTCAATGATGACTCTTTCATGTTGTAAAGATATTAATATAAATGTGGTAATGACTTACAGTAACACTCCATTACAGCCTATGGCAAGTTTAGTCACAAGCTAAAATTTTTAAGTGTAAGTACAGTAATATAGTGAACTGAGATACATTTAATTATATTTAGCATTTTGACTGAAATGTTGTTTATATTTTAACTGAAAATAGTAATAGCCTCTTAGTATTAGCATTAGCAAACGCCAGAAATAAAAATATATTTTGTTTTTACTCCTATCTACATAAGATTGATATTGAGCGCGTAGAAATAAGTTGTTGATCCCAGAAAAATGACTGAAGACTTTACCAGATATGATATGAAAATCTTTTCTTTTACTATTTGTGTCCACTCCTGGTGTAACTTCTTGTCGTATTCTTACTCTATAAGCATAAGCACGAGTATCTATAAATCCATAAGCTTGTTTTGCTAACAATCGTAAACACATATCCCTATCTTCAAAACACATGGTTTCATCATACAGTCCAACACCGATTATTGGGTTGAATGCTTTTTTCTTAAAAACCATAATTTGCATAGGAGGAGTCCAAAACATAATAATTTGCTGTGCCATTAAGTTGGTAAATTGCAAAGCATAACGATTAACATTGTAATATTCTATAGCACTATGACTAACGATATTACTATCTGGATCGATTAAAATTGCATCACTAAACACTGCTAACCATTGTGGATTTTTTTTTAATGCGCTAACTTTAGCTTCTATTCCTCCCTTGATTAGATAATCATCACTAGCCAACAAGACTATATATTCACCTTCTGCAATCGATACCAGACGATTTAAAGTCTTACATATTCCTTGATTTTCTTGAGTTTCAATGTGAAATCTATGAAACTTGCCTTGATGAGATTCTCTCCATTTTTTAGCAACTTCTACAGATTCATCATTTGATCCATCATCAATAATAATTAACTCAATATTAGGATAGTCTTCATTGTAAACGCTATCTAAACACTGTTGAATATATCGAGCATGATTATACATCGGGACTATCACACTAACCAACTCAGACATTTCGTTTAACTCCATTATCACTAGTTTAAATAATATTCCAAGTATAAGCTGATGCTGCCAGTACAAATAAAAAGCCAATAAGACTAACAGAGGCTGTGGTTATTGATGGCAGAAACTTGTATCTATCCCAAACAAACCATAATGTGAAAATTAGATAAGAGATATAACAAGCAAGAATAGAAATTCCAATTCCTTCTAAACTGTCTAATCTGGTTAATGACCAATAACAACCAAACAGTATAGTAGCATTCCAGAAAATTTCTGTCCAGAAAAAGATTTTTAAGTGTTTAAATGCCAATATGGGAAATCCTAATACCCAAGATAACATTTTTAAAAAATCTGCAATTAATAACCACCGGATCAGAGATAAACTAGGAATGAACTCACGGGAAAATAACAATGTAACGATTTGTTGTTTGAAAAATACCATACCCACAATTACTACTGTTGATATTATTGCTATAAACAACAATGTTCTTTCTATCATATCACGAATTAACTGCCGATCTTCAAGCTGACTTAAAGTGGGTAAATAATAGGTACCAAAAGCGCCTGTAATTAGGCTAATATAAGTCCCGCAAAGAGTCCATGCCGCGTCAAATATTCCCACTTCTGCTAAAGAATGCTTTTGAACTATTATTCCACGAACTCCTAACATGATCAGATTTTGAAATAGACTCGTGACTACAGTCACTCCTGCAAAAGAGAAAAAATAACGAGCAGAAACTTTATCGAAACTATTTCGTAAATTATGTAAAAGGGGTTGTAAATATTTATTTCTCCACAGCCACAATCCAAATAATCCTAAGCTAGTTGCTTGAGTAGCCGTCATAATCCCTACTAAAGCCAAATCGTAACCACTTTTGACAGCCATAGCGACTGGATAGCTTAATGCCAAGGTTACAACTGAAGCTAGAGTTTGCACTAGTGCCATGTAGCCCAAAGCACGATGAATATTTAAAACTCCACTTACATATCCCGTAATGACAGTTAAAAAAACGGGAATAGCTAACCCTCTGATTAGAGTAACTGCCATTTCATCTTGACGATTTAGAAGATGTAAGGATAGGGTAGGGGCTAAAACAAACAATAGGATACTAAACAGTGCAGCACTGATGATAAATAAGATCAAAACTGTTTTTAGGTAAGCATCTCGATCATCATCTTGCCTTGATGCTCCTCCTTGTACCAAAGCAGTTTGACCGCCCATTGTTGCCGCAATCAAGGTTGTAGAATGAATTTGACGCAAGATAGAATACAAACCCATTCCCGATGGTCCTATAATACTGGCGATAATCTTGACAGATAAGCTACTTATAACCAGAGATACCGCTGTTCCAGAAACTGTTTTAGTGAAAGCCTTGAGTATCTCACGCATATAAATTTTGAATTGACTTAATCACAAATTGACAGTCACTCTCAGATAGATGTGGTCCCATCGGTAAACTTACCACTTCTTTGGCAATGGTTTCAGTAATTGGTAACTTACCTGCTAAATCATTCATTTCCCCATAAGCCTCTGATAAATGTGGCGGAATCGGATAGTGAATGAGAGTACCAATTCCAGCAGCTTTTAAGCTTTCCTGAAACTTCTCCCGTTCTGGATGACGGATTACAAACAAATGCCATACAGGGTCGGAATAATCAGGGATATTCGGCAAAATTAACCCCGATAAACTAGCTAATTCCTGTAAATAAACATTGGCAATTAATCTCCGTCGTTGATTCCATTCATCAAGTTTGGCTAGTTTTACCCGCAAAAATGCTGCCTGTAATTCATCTAACCGTGAGTTTACACCCTTAACTTCATTATGATACTTAACCCGTGAACCATAATTAGCCAGAACTCGCACCTTATCCGCAATTTTATCATCATTAGTCGTTACCGCACCACCATCGCCAAAGGCACCAAGGTTTTTACCTGGATAAAAACTAAACCCTGCTGCATCTCCTAGATTACCTGCTCTTTGCCCTTGATACTTAGCTCCATGAGCTTGAGCCGCATCTTCAATTACTTTCAACCCATATTTTTTGGCAATTAGATTGATTTGCTCCATATCAGCAGTTTGCCCATATAGGTGAACCGCCATAATTGCCTTTGTCCGAGGTGTAATGGCTGCTTCAATCAGTTTTGGATCAATATTATAGGTTTTCTCATTTGGTTCTACTGGTACTGGTATAGCTCCAGTATAGGAAACTGCTAACCAAGTGGCAATGTAGGTATTAGCAGGGACAATAACTTCATCTCCAGCACCAATTTCTAAAGCCCGCAAGATTAGACATAGGGCATCTAAACCGTTACCAACACCAATACAGTGTTTAGCTTGGCAATAATTGGCAAATTCTGATTCAAATGACTGAACCTCCTTGCCCAAAATATAGAAACCTGAATCAAGTACACAACGACAAGTTGCATCTAGCTCTGATTGAAGTTCTTGATAAGTGGCTTTTAAGTCTAAAAAAGGAATATTCATTGCTTGATTTTCACGGCTTCTAAAAACTCTTGATAGTCTCGATAATAATCAGACTCTTCATAGACTGTGGAGGCTAAGACCATACAAACTGATGCTGATGAAAAATTATCTAGTTCTCGCCAAATCATTGAGCCTAGATACAAGCCATAATAAGACCGACTCATATGAAAGCGTCGTTTTTCATAACCGTCATCTAAAATCACATCAAAGCTTCCAGAAATACTTATGATAAGCTGCTGAAGTTGTTTGTGTGCGTGACCACCGCGTTCAGCACCACCTGGAACATCATACAAGTAATATACACGCTTAATGTCAAAGGGAATATGATGATTTCCTTCAATAAAAGTTAAATTACCACGAGGATCAGTGATTTTTGGGAGTTGAATTAGTTTGCATTCTTTAATACTCAATGTTAAGCCCCCTGTAAATACTTAATTATTTTAGCTGGATTCCCGATCGCCACAGCATCATCGGGAATGTTTTGTGTAACCACTGCACCTGCTCCTACCATGGCATTTTTACCTATGGTGACACCAGGCAAGATTGTTGCATTTGCTCCGATACTGGCACTCTCTTCGACAATTGTTTCAGGATATCGATCAAGATATTTTTTAGATCGGGGAAATGGATCATTTGTAAAGGTAACATTAGGACCCACAAAAACATTATCTTTTAATCTGATTCCGTCCCAAACTTGGACACCACATTTAATAGTCACATTATTACCTATTTCTACATCATTTTCAATGAATACATGATCGCATATATTCACATTCTCCCCAATTTTTGCACCTTTTAAAACATGAGCAAAAGCCCAAATTCTCGTTCCTTTACCAATTACTTCTGTTTCTACAAAAGCTAGATCATGTATAAAATATTTTACTATATCTCCCCCCCCCCGTCTAAACTTTTAATTACCCGTGCTGGATTACCTGCAACCATTTTTCTTGGTAGTACATCTTTGCTAACTACAGCAGATGCAGCCACTACCGAGCCTTCACCAATGGATACTCCTGGTAAAATATTTGCACTCGCACCAATAGCCACACCATTACCGATATTTGGACCAATTACTTTCTCCTCGGCATAACCTGATTGACCAATTGCGCGATCATTTGTGGTAGCTACCAAGACACTTATAAATACATCGTCACCGATTTGGCAGTTGCCGGTAATGTGTGTCATATCCATGATTTTAGTTCTATTGCCAATAGAGGTATTGTAATTAATAGTTACACTCCGACTAACAATGCAAAAATCGCCTATGATCACCTGTTCCCGAATAGAGGCATTATCACCAATTAAAGTATTACAACCAATGATGACATCAGAATAAATAATGGCATTCGGACCGATTACACAATTATCGCCAATTTTGACTTTCTGCTCATATTCAATTTTTCTAGCTACCGCTCCAGCACCCTTAGGGGGTTTTCCAATATAAGCGCCTGGAAATATTTCTACATTATTGCCGATAACAACACCAGCTTCTATAGTTACATGAGGATGAATAATAACGTTACTACCAATAATTACCTCCTTATTAATTACTGCAAAACTTTTTATCAAAGTATTTTCACCTATACAATTTGTATCTACCATTGCCATTTTATCAATCATCATAGACCATAATTACAAATTTATACTTCTTACTATACAGTAAGACTCTTATCTTGTCTGAGGTATTGCTTAGTTAAGCCATTTTCAACCAGCCAAATACATCATCAACAGTTAATTTTAACTCTATTCCTGCCAATACAGGCAGAATATCGGTTTTTTCCATTAGTATTGGTTGGCGATCGCACAAAAATACTAGAATACTTAAATCATCAGGATCAAGAAACCATCCTAATTTACATCCATGCTCCATACAATACAAGATATTGCCAATCACTTTATTTGATTTCTGTTCAGGAGAAAGAATCTCAATTACCCAATCGGGAGCTAGTTCAAATCTATCTGGGACTTCTCCACTACTGAGGAAAGGAATATGTTCCCATGTAAAAACTGCTATATCGGGAACAATTGAGCGATTACCAAAGCTACATCTAAGTTCAGGGAAAGCATAGGCAATTTTTTCAGATTCACTCACCAAATTAATTTCGCTGCTAAGTTTCCCTTGCAGTCGGCTGTGTCTTCCTTTCGGCATAGGTTTTTGAATAATTTCCCTACCCAAGAACTCCGATGCTGGCTTTGTTTCTGGTAGCATCAGAAACTCCTGCAATGTGAGAGATTTTATGGTGCTGATGGTCATAAAGGATGATTATTGTAGCCCTTAGTCGACATCGTTTTGAGAATTATACCATAATTTAGACATAGCTTTCCCCTGCTCCGGCCTTCCCAATTACGAGCAGGTTGCGAGGGAGGAACCGAGATCAAAAGACCATCAAAGCTCAACTCCTAAAACACAGACAATTTAATTAATCTCGTCAGAATGTAAAGACAGGTCACACCCGACCAAAAAACCCTGACCGCACATTAGCCTCCGAAGACTTCTTCTTGTCTTCTTTACCTCCGTAATAACCACTGGCATAGTAATATCCACCATAACCACTTTCCTTACCAATACCATTCACCACCATTCCCAAAATAGGCACTTTCGCCTGCTCAAGTAATGACTTCGCCGCAGTTACCGCTGAATACTCCACTGCACCGGGACGGACAACCAGCAATAACCCATCCACATACTTGCCAACAATCAGGGGATCAGTAACAGCCGTTAAGGGAGGTGTGTCAATAATTACGAAATCATAATCCTTACTAGCCTCTTCAACCAAGGTAGCCATGCGCTGGGAATCTAACAGTGCCACTGGGTTAGGCGGAATTTTTCCTGCTGGTAACATATTCACCAGAGGGGATACTTCCTGGACAGCATTTTCTAACTGCGCCTGACCGGCTAAGATATTGCTTAATCCCAGCAAATTGTGTATTTCCCAAATCCGGTGCTGACGGGGACGACGCATATCAGCATCCACTAACAGGACTCGTCTTCCTACATAAGCTGCTGCTAGAGCCAGATTTGCCGCCACAAAAGATTTACCCTCTCCAGGGGTTGCACTAGTCACCAAAATCACCCGCAATTCTTTGTCAGAAACTGTGAACCCCAGGTTAGTCTGGAGCATTTCAAAAGACGTACTGACTGGTGAATAGGGGTTATCCAATAATGGCAACTCTTGCCGACCTTCCTGCCGATTTTTCGGATTTTTTTCCCCATATTGGGGAATCGTCCCCAGCAAAGGAAAGCCTAACAGCCGATTGGCTTCTTCAATATTTTTGAGGGATTGATTCATGGATTCCAACACCAGTGCCGTTCCTGCGCCTAAAATAACTCCCAAAAATCCGCCTAGTGCTAGGTTGAGGGGAATCTTAGGAGAAATGGGACGTTCAGGAACTAAAGCTCCAGAAATGATCCGCGAATTACCTACATTCTGATTCTCTAAAACCTGAACCAACTGGAATTGCTTCAGAAATTCTTGGTAGGTGATTTGTGCGACAGTTAACTGTCTCTGTAGCTGTAGCTGTTGTTGTTCCAGTCGAGGCAAGCTATCCAAACGTTTTCTGTTAACTATAAATACCCTTTGCAATTCCTCCACTTGTTTTGTTAATGCTAACCTTTCTACCTCCGATTTGACAAGGTCTTGAGTTAATGCCTGTTTAAGTTCTCCTATTTGCAAATTCTGTTTAGATAGGGACTCAAAATTACCAACGGTCTGGCCGACTCGTTCTTCTAGTAATTTTTTCAGAGATGTCTCTTTCATGGCTAAATCCACGACCTTTGGATTATCACCAGTATAAAGACTTCGCGCCACTGCTAGTTCAGATTGGGTTTTTTGGTATTCTGTGAGGACTTGTTGTACACCGGGTGATTGACTTAAGGTACTGAGATTCACAGCCTGTTGTGTACCCAGTTTCATTTCATTCTGTAAAGCTACGGAACGAGTCAAGGCCGCCGCCAATTGCCCTTGGCTCTGGGTAATTGATTCATTCAGCTTTCCCAGAGATTCCAAACTAGTTTTCGCTTCTACATCCAGAGCCACCACTCGGTTGTTCTCCTTAAACCGGCGCAAGTTCATTTCTGCTTTCGTAACTCGGTGTTCAACCTCTGGTAATTGCTTGGATAAAAATTCTCGCGCTGACCTAGCTTCGGTGCGGTTAGTGCGAACATTACTCTCTAAGTAATATTTCATCAGGGAATTCACCACATCTGCTGCTTCCTGGGGATTTGTACTTTTGTAAGAAAGCTGCATCACATCTGTTCCTCGGACAGTCTTCAGCTTCAGTTTTTTGAGAAAAACTTCCAAAGAAAGCTGTTTGCCTTGATTATCTGTCAACTTTAGTGTGGTAATAGTTTTTATAACGATGGGATAGGAACGGATGATCTCAGATTCAGTATCTACTGGGTTGCTAAGGTTTGTCAGTGCGCCCAATTCTCCCATCTGTTGAGAGAGACTTGAGAGTGATGAAGCCCCACTTTTTTTAGTGAAAACCAATTTCCCTTCTGACTCGTAAACTGGTTTTGTTGAGTAAGTGACAAGGGCTGTGACTCCGAAGACAAAAGCAAATACGACTGATGCCACAGGCCAACGTCTTTTGAATATTAGCCAGTACTGTTGAATATCAATAGGGGAATCTTGGTCTTCTTGGTTAATGGACATAAATTAATTTAAGAAAATATACTAAGTGTAGGAAGCGCTGTACAAGTTGTAAGTAGGTGAGCGTTGAAAATTGTCGTTATGGCAAGGCAAAAGACAAGAGGCAAGAGTGAAGAGGGTTTGGGCGATTTTACATTTCTTTACACAGTTTGGTTTTATTGTGTTCACCTACTTAGATCATCCGTTTGAACAAAAATCACTCATCCCCGGCTTTTGGCATTTAACATTTGTAAAATAGCGATTATTTGTTACGCAGTTTGATTGTCGTATTGAGTAGGGTGCGTCAGACAGAGGAAATCTGTTTTTTACCAAATTATTGGGTCTGACGCACCCTACAAGAGTAAAATCACTCAAAACTCTCTTCCTGTTCCCTGTTAAGAGTTCCCTGTTCCCTTGCCCCAACGACAATTTTTAACGCCCACCTACTTATAGCTTTGTAACAGCTTACCTTTCTCCCAGGCGAGAAAGCTGGAGATGATATTATCCAGGTCATTATACTTGGGTTGCCAATTCAATACCTGTTTAATTTTTTCTGCATCAGCCGTCACACAGGCTGGATCTCCGGGACGACGCGCCACTTCAATCACAGGAAAATTTACCCCAGAAATGTCCTTAACTCGTTCCACAACTTCCCTGACACTATAACCTTTGCCATAACCACAGTTGAGAATTTGACTTTCTCCACCCCGTTCTAGATAGCGTAACCCATCAACATGGGCTGTGGCTAGATCTTCGACATGGATATAGTCTCTAATTCCTGTCCCATCTGGGGTGGGGAAATCATTGCCAAATATCTTGAATTCTGCTTGGCGTTTCAGGGCTGCATTACAAGCATTGGCAATTAAATGAGTTGCATTGGTTAAGTTTTGTCCAATTCTGCCACCGGGGTCGGCTCCTGCGACGTTGAAATAGCGGAGAATTACATACCGCAGACGAGATGCCAGTCCGTAGTCTTGAATCATCCATTCGCTCATCAGTTTGGAGCGACCGTAGGGGTTAATCGGTAAAGTGGGAGTAAACTCTGTGACGGGATTTTCTCTAGGTTCGCCGTAAACTGCCGCTGTGCTAGAAAAGATCAATTGGTCAACACCCATGATACTACAGCACCGGAGTAAATTCAGGGTATTCCGGGTGTTATTGGTGTAGTAATCGAGGGGATAGGCAACGGATTCTGGTACAACTAGACTGGCAGCAAAATGCAGCACTGCGCTAAATTGATGTTTGCCAAAGACTTGGTAAAGGCGGTCTATATCTCCTAAGTCGCCAACAATTAGCTGACCATAAAGTACAGCTTGTGCTACTCCTGTAGAACAATTATCATATACAACCACATCATAGCCAGCCTCACCTAGTTGACGCACGACGTGGGAACCAATATAGCCAGCACCTCCAGTTACCAAGACTTTTTGATTCATCTGCCTTTACCTAATAAAACAACTCTGATGGTTTTCAAGACTATCACTATGTCCAACCATAATGAATAGTTTTTGATGTAGTAAAGGTCGTAAGATAGCTTTTCATAGGCATCTTCTAGAGAAGATCCGTAGGGATAAAGCACCTGCGCCCAACCAGTAATTCCTGGTTTGACTAAATAGCGCATTTCGTAATAAGGAATTGCTTCTTTGAGCTTGACATCAAACTCTGGCCTTTCTGGACGTGGACCAATCAGACTCATTTCTCCACACAGCACATTCCAAATTTGGGGGAGTTCATCAATTCGCAGAACTCGTAGCCAATATCCTACTCTGGTAATGCGGGGGTCACGTTGACTTGCCCATTGTGCGCCCCTCTTTTCCGCGTCTTGATACATGGAACGGAATTTGTAAACCCGAAATGGTTTACCATATAATCCTGTTCGTAATTGGCTATAAAAAATTGGTCTTGGACTATCTAATTTGATGATTAGTCCTACAAATATCATGAGTGGCGACACCAGCAGAGACAACAGACCAGTGACGATTATATCCATAACCCCTTTTATTTTGAGACTGTGACCACAAAATACTAGGTTAAAACCACTGCTGAAAGCAAACCACTCATCTTCGAGTAGAGATGAGGGAAGTTTGTAGCATAGGGTTTCCCAAATATCAGGTAGACGGTAAACGGGAATCCCTTTCAGTCGGAGTTGCATGAGACTGTGTACTTGTTGATCAGAGAGACCTTTTTGAGTTCCTACTACTACTCCTGATAAGGGTTGATGACTCCAATAAGATAAGTCATTGAGAGATCCTTCATGACTTAATTGGGGTTCGATTTCTGCTAATTCAGGGATATGTTGACCAGTTTCCGTCAAGATAACTAATCGCCCCAGTGGATTTTGGGTTAAGAACATTTGGGCAAATTTTATGGCATGATTGTTGGCTCCTAGCATTAACCAACGACTTTGTTGAGCTTGCGATCGCCACCAATTAAATGCCCATATTCTTAAGATCATTGCCCAGATAGTAAAAATTCCCAGGCTAACTAATAATATACCCCGCATTCCTACTGAATTACCTTCCCAGTTTCCCGACAGATTAATTAACACGGAAGTTATGATGGCAACTATTAGACTGCTGATCAGGATGCGAGTCGGAGCTTGTAACCCAGCAATTTCTTTCTCTGGATGGTATGTATTTAACAAATACATTCCTGTTAAAGTCAGTAGTATAAATCCATATACAAATGGATCAAATCCTATCAATGGATGATCCAGAGTCCCGTAAGAACTAATTCCTAAACAGACAAATAGGCCAAAAATATCTCCCATTATCAGAAATAGAGAGATAAAGCGTGAGAGTTTGACTAACTGAATACTGCCCCTATTATTCTCAAATCCTATCTCTAGCATAAGTATTTTTTTTTAGAGCTTGGCTTGTAAAAACATGAATTTGTAAACAATACCTTGTCCATTTTCTGTAGGTTGGGTTAAGCGACAGCGCAACCCAACGCATTTGTTGGGTTTCATGCTTCAACCCAACCTACAAATCAAGGCTTTTTTAAATTTGGACAAGATATTGGTAAATCAATACCTTTTTGCATTTAAGGTAAGAAAAGAGATTAAGCCAGATGATATGCAATTGTGTAGCAGTAAATCCTGTACTTCACAAATCTTCCCAAATAGACACATCCTACTACACTGCGCGATTTTATAACAGTTAAGTAGTCGGACAAAATTCAATTCACTCGTTGAGAGAGGGAACAGGGAACAGAAAAATCAATTGTGTAATTAATTCTGTCCCATTATTTAGTAATTGAATCTTAAATATATCTACTTGGTATTAAATACTTAATCACAACGCATACCAAATTGTCAAGTTCCTAGCCACTTGAGTTTAGACTCAGCGATAGAAAGAGGAACAGCATCAGATTGAGTTAGGAATGTGAATTAAATAAGGTGCAAAGGTAGGGTGTGTTAGCGACAGCGTAACGCACCATTCCAGGTTACATTAGAATTGCAGGTTATTAAATTTGCGTTCCTTAGTCAGATACTTACATCAGAATTGAGGAGTCAGTATTCAGCGGAAGAAGCAACAGGGAACTGGAAAAACTCATGTTTAAAAACATGAGATTGAAATAATGACACTGTTTTTTCGTGCTACGCATCTTTTAAAAACATCTTTTTCTTGACTGAAGCTCTAAACTGGTGAAACTTTAGTTTCTTATCTGTTCCCTGTTCCCTGTTCCCTGTTCCCTTCTTTTGTAAAGCTAGATTGCTGTTTGGCTTTGAATTAAGATCCTGTACCTCATTAATCTATAATATGCTGCATCAACTTAAACGCTGTCTGGAAAATAGGATTAAGTATCATCGGGGAATGTGGAATGTTGATGGTTTGTAAAATGTCTTTTTGTGATGTGTAAGAAGAACTAACTTTTATTTTTGGTTTACATTTCTTGTTCAGTAATTACAGATGATGAAGCTTAAAATACGGAATATGTAGTGAAATTCAGTGGATACACCATTTTGTATCCGCTCAATAATCCGGGGGAAATCGTTCAATGACAACCCTCAAATGGCGTAAAATTTTTCCCAAATTAGGTAGTTGCCCCTATTTATTGAGCCGATACCCCATTTTAGTCCAAAGTTTCCACATTGCCAATACCAAAAAATAAATATACTTGAGAAGGTAATAACTTGCATTTTTACATCCATATATTCCCTTTAAGAGGGTGTTTGAAAAGTTATGGTTGATGTATCAAATATTTTTTACCCCACCCTAACCCTCCCCTTGTAAAGGGGAGGGAACTGGATTTTTATTGTTTCCCCCCTTTACAAGGGGGGACTAAGGGGGGTAGCAATGTGATGAAAATTACGGAATAACACTTTTCAAACATCCTCTAAGTAAAAGCTCAAATTGTAACCTTACGAAGTACAATAAAACACAATCTATGCTGAATATTCCCAAAAGTTTCTTTGATTTCACCCAAACTCCCCATAGCGGTTATCATTGGGATGGGAGCGATCGCCGTTTTTTTGAGGGCTGGTATTACCGCGTCACACTGACCGAAATTCGGCAAACTATCGCCTTCATGTACTCCATCGAAGACCCAAGAGGCAATCAGCCCTACAGTGGCGGAGCAGCCCAAATACTGGGTATAAATGATGAATACCTTTGTCGCACTTTTCCTGATATCAACAAATTTTGGGCAAGTCGGGATATTTTGGGATTAGGACATTGGGGAAAAACCAACTTACAAGTTTCACCTCTGTATCTTATTCCTCGTGAATTTGCACACCATATTCAAGAAGGCTATCAAGCCACAGCTACCTTAAACCAAGGCATAATTACAGATCCTACCACTGGTAATTATTGCCGATGGGAGTATGCAATTCAACCCATGTACGCATGGGGAAATCAAAATAGTCCTCAGCAATCAACCGCCGGTTGGTTATCATTTTCTCAGATATTTGAACCTGGTTGGCAAATTTTAATGGCTCATGGTTTAGCCAGCGGTTGGATAGATTGGCATGGTAAAATTTATGAATTCACAAATGCCCCAGCATACGCGGAAAAAAATTGGGGTGGTGCTTTTCCCCAAAAATGGTTTTGGCTAAATTGTAATGCCTTTATCAATCAACCAGACTTAGCTTTAACAGCCGGTGGCGGCAAACGTGGTGTATTATGGTGGATGGAATCAGTCGCCATGATTGGTATTCACCACCAAGGCAAATTTTATGAATTTGTTCCCTGGAATTCAGAGGTAACATGGCAAATTCAACCCTGGGGTAGATGGCAAATGCAAGCCAAAAACCTCAATTACGAAATTGAACTGACAGGGACTACCCATCTTCCCGGTACACCCCTCCGCGCACCTACAACTAATGGTTTAACTTTTTGTTGTCGAGATACCATGCAAGGGGACATCACTTTAGAATTGCGAGAACTTAATAGCGGCAAATCTCAAGTTATCCTGACTGCAAGTAGTAATCTTTGCGGGTTAGAAGTCGGTGGTGATGATTGGGATTATTGTTGGCGATCGCAATAAAAATGCTGCTATTATGATATTTACGTCATCCTTGGGGTTGTAGCTCAGTTGGATAGAGCGAGCGCCTCCTAAGCGCTAGGCCGTGCGTTCGATCCGCACCAATCCCACTTTTAAGTAATTGGACAAAAATATTTACAGTCATTGCGAGGGAAGGGAAGCAATCAGAACTCTTGCGATTGCTTCATTTCACTTCGTTCCATATTTGGACAAAAATATTTACAGTCATTGCGAGGGAAGGGAAGCAATCACAACCCTTGGAATTGCTTCATTTCACTTCGTTCCATATGGCTAACGCCACGCAACGCTTACGCAATGACATTGTGTAATTAATTCTGTCTCACTACTTATTTACTTGAGTTTGGACTAATTGACATTTAGAAGCAATGAAAAGAAGCCAAGAGAAAATTACCCAAAGTCTTTGAGAGACTGAGTGAAGTCGAATCGTGGAAAAAGAAGCAGAAACTAAGCATTGCAC
Source organism: Aphanizomenon sp. UHCC 0183 (assembly GCF_009712065.1). Taxonomy (NCBI): domain Bacteria; kingdom Bacillati; phylum Cyanobacteriota; class Cyanophyceae; order Nostocales; family Aphanizomenonaceae; genus Aphanizomenon; species Aphanizomenon sp. UHCC 0183. The sequence continues at coordinate 32,100 of NZ_VILC01000019.1, forward strand.
TTTGGACTAAAGCACAACTACAAAACAGCTTTTTTTCAGGTAAATGAACCACATTTTTAAATCTCATACAAAGAGAAGAATTAAAATAATTCAGGCTCTACCGTTCCCTTTATGTAAAACAATATTTATTGTAGGTTGGGTTGAGGGACGAAACCCAACACCTCCTACTATCTTCTCGCTAATGTTGGGTTTCAGTTTGTTCAACCCAACCTACAAAAATTAAATTAATATTTTATTCCATAAGGGGAGCGGTAGAACCATAATTCATGTGGTGTAAATACATAAAAACTGCTGTAAGTTTATTGTAATTTACTGTAAGCAGCCAAAATAATTCTTTCGGTTTCTTGCCAATTGATACATTTATCAGTTACGGAAACACCATATTTTAAATCTTCACGATTCCCTGTAATTACTTGACTACCTTCATACAAATTCGATTCTAGCATCATTCCTACAATGGAATTAGTGCCATCTACTATTTGCTGGATAATATTCTCAAACACCATAGATTGTAATCTGTAATCTTTATTAGTATTACCATGACTACAATCAACAACTATTCTTGGTGATAAGTTAGCTGCTTTTAATTGTTCCTCTACTAACTGAATATTCTCGGCATCAAAATTAGGCTGATTTCCACCGCGCAAAATTACATGACCATGAGCATTTCCCCTAGTTTGAAATACACTCACTTGTCCCTTTTGATTAATACCCAGGAAATTATGGGGAGTCTTTGCTGATTTGAGGGCATTTACAGCAACTTGAATATTACCGTCAGTACCATTTTTAAACCCTACTGGCATAGATAAACCACTAGCCATTTCTCGGTGTGTTTGGGATTCGGTTGTCCTTGCACCAATTGCAGACCAGGAAACCAGTTCGCTTATATATTGAGGTATGATTGGATCAAGTGCTTCTGTAGCAGTGGGTAATCCTAAATCTGTTAACTTTAATAGTAAGTTTCTGGCAATTAAAATTCCTTCTTCTACATGAAAAGAATCATCCATTTTGGGATCATTAATTAATCCTTTCCAGCCTACAGTAGTTCGGGGCTTTTCAAAATAAACTCGCATGATTAACAGTAGTTTATCCTGAACTTTTTCTGCCAAACCTAGCAACTTTTCTCCATATTCTATCGCTGCTTTTGGATCATGAATTGAACAAGGACCGACTACAATGAATTTACGTCGGTCTTGAAAATCTAAAATATTTTCTATTTCTTGTCTGAATTTTAAAATTGTATTTTCAGCAGTTTTAGTTAAAGGTAATTTTGCCTTAACCTCATTAGGAGTTGGTAAAACATGAGAACTCTTAATGTTAGTATTAATTAATTTGTTGATCATAGCAGAAATCTCTTGATTTGTGTTATACAGTAGTAATCCTATCTAAATTATTTGTGAAACCGTTTTTGATTCTTGTTAGCCCTAAAGTAGTTAGTTAGAACAACAAGTTGCACAAATTAGCTAAGATTACTATATGCAAGGGTAGAATATATTAATATACACAGTTTTGTAAAAAAATACAAGATATGTCCGTGTTATTTCCATAACATTTGGACATAAATCCTGCCTCTAGCAGTTCGTCAAATTTATTTTGACGGGTAATGTTCCCCCAACTCCCCCAACTCCCCCCACTCCCCCAACTCCCCCTACTTCCCCCACTCCCCCCACTCCCCCACTCCCCCCACTCCCCCAACTCCCCCACTCCCCCACTAACTACTTAGAGAAGTTGGGGATATTTTAAGTAATTGCTAGATAAGTAATTGGACAAAAATATTTACAGTCATTGCGAGGGAAGGGAAGCAATCACAACCCTTGGAATTGCTTCATTTCACTTCATTCCATATGGCTAACGCCACGCAACGCTTACGCAATGACATTGTGTAATTAATTCTGTCTCACTACTTATAGCAATTTTACTCAATTGTACCAGTGGTTATTAACATATAACTTAATAACCAATTTGCTGATGTGGCTCTGCGAGTTTGTCGAGGACCAAATTCACCAATTTTGTAGCCTTTAAAACCGAGTCTTTCCTTGAGTATCTGTTTATTTTCCTGGGGAATAGAACGAGTTAATTTCATAATTGCTGGACGAGAAGCAATAAAATCCGGTGGTTGTGAATATTCATCTTGCCATGTTGATGATACTTGACTATTATCCCAAGTTTCTGTAATCGCATCATAACGATAACCTAAGTGATACCATAATAATTGGTTTACAGTGGCATCATCAATTGTATCGTTAATAATTGCCCAAATTGTTTCTGTATTTAGCGGTGGAAGATTAGACATGATTTTTAGGTAAGAGGAAGGAATGGATAATAGGTAATAATTTTACCAATTACAAAAAAGGGAACAGGGAACAGGGAACAGATAAGAAACACTCATTTGCTGAGTTTAGGGACTTCCAAGAAATAAATTATCCTGATTAACGAACCACAGAGGCGCAGAGGACACAGAGGAATAAGGGTTTGAGAGATTTTTGCGTTAGGTGGTTGAGTATTTTTTTATTTGGAAGTCCCTTAGAGCTTCAGTCAAGAAAAAGATGTTTTTAAAAGATGCGTAGCACGAAAAAAAACAGTATCATTATTTCAATCTCATGTTTTTAAACATGAGTTTTTTCTGTTCCCTGTGGGATGGGCATCCTGCCCGTCCTTGATGATTAGCGGGCAAGATGCCCGCACCACAAGAAATTTTTGGGGATTTTATTTCTTGGAAGTCCCTAAGACTGTACCACCACCGAAGCAATACCCAATGACAGCAATGTGTTTAGAGTCAGTTAAGGGATAATTTGTAAAACTTGTAACCCAGCTTTTGCCCGTTCGCGGAGTAATTTTCGATCTTGACGATAAATAGTTGCTTGTTTACCTGATTCTTCGATGTTTTTTGGTCTAATTCCTTTACCATAAATATCGGCGGCAAAAGCCAATTTAGCCAACTGTTGAGTCCGTTTTTTGGCATAAAACTGTAACCCATTCCATTCATGAACTACTAATACACCGGGACGTTTAACTTTAATAGCATCATCATAAGCAAGATATCCTTCCAATACTGTGTTTCCTTGCTTATACTCAATTGTTTTAGTTTTAATTGCTGCTAATACATGAGCAGAACTCAACAAAACCACCGCAGGTGTCAGCAAAACAGAAAGTAAAAATTTCATACCTTTATTACGTATTCAAAATTGATTATGGTGAATTATCGCCACAAAACTCGACAAAATAAAAGTAATTATTGGGAGTTAGAGTCCGGTTTGATTCTTGTTCATTATACCGAGGCTCAATCGTTGATTCGATGGGGTTTACGGTTTACAGCTTGTATGGCTTACGCTACGCTATCAAAAATCAAATAGTAGCCCTATTAGTCTGTCAAGCTTAAAATTGTGAGTTATTAAATTTTATAACCGTTTGTTAGCAATACTTTCAAACTTCGTTAACACACAAAATTAATATTGACAGACCACTATGTATCTGAGCTATCAAAAACAAATTCAGTAGTTATAAAGTTGCAGCAGTATGGTTTACGCCACACTACGATACGCTATCAGAATGAACTTTTTGTATAACTGGCATAGGAATAGAGGTAGATTTAATTATTTTTCGTATAGAAATATACTTATTTGATTCTGGTCTCCTAACTTCTGTATCTGTTGAGTAAGATTGCCATTCTAGCAACGCGAAATTTTGTCGCAACGTTAAATTATTAGTTATATAAAGAAAAATCAATCGTTGTTCCCCACTAATTCATCGGCTATTAACTCACTACCATGCGTGCAACTGCTACTATTTATCAGAATCCCCTACTTCAAAGCTGTAGTTTACCCGTATTTGCGGATATTAAATCAGAGCAAGTCGAACCAGCTTTTAGTCATCTATTGGCAGAACTGGAAAAGCAATTAATTGACTTAGAGGCAAATATAGAGCCTACTTGGAGCGGTTTAGTAGAACCTCTAGAAAAACTGACAGAAAGACTAAATTGGAGTTGGGGAATACTGAATCATTTAATGGGTGTAAAAAATAGTCCAGAACTACGTATTGCCTATGAAAAGGTACAGCCGCAAGTAGTTCAGTTTATGAATATCCTGGGTCAAAGTAAACCTATTTATAATGCTTTCAAAGCAATTCGGAATAGTCCTAGCTGGGAAACTTTAGATTCAGCCCAGCAGAGAATTATCAAAGCTGCAATTCGGGATGCAGAATTGTCTGGTGTTGGTTTAGAAGGAAAAGATAGAGAGCGTTTTAATACTATCCAGATGGAATTAGCAGAACTGGCAACTAGGTTTGCTAATCACGTTCTAGATGCGACTAAAGGCTTTATTTTAATTCTCACCACCCCAGATGACATTGATGGCTTACCAAGTAGCTTGTTGAGTCTTGCAGCCCAAGTTGCTCGTGCATCTGGTGAAGAAAATGCCACCCCGGAACATGGACCTTGGCATATTACTTTAGATTTTCCTAGTTATTTCCCATTCATACAGCACAGTACCAGGCGGGATTTGCGGGAAAAACTCTATAAGGCTTACATTACCCGGGCATCTTCCGGGGAATTAGATAATAATCCTTTGATTATACGAATTTTAGAGCTAAGAAAAGAACTAGCTAAATTAATTGGCTTTGAAACTTTTGCTGAACTGAGTTTGGCTAGTAAGATGGCTAAGGATATTCCCTCTGTAGAAAGGCTGTTAGAAGAACTCCGTCAAGCTAGTTATAATGCTGCTGTCAAAGATTTAGAACAACTCAAAGCCTTTGCCAAGGCGAAAGGAGCCGTAGAAGCCGAAAATTTGCAGCATTGGGATATTAGCTTTTGGGCTGAACGTCAACGGGAAGAACAATTTGCCTTTACTGCCGAGGAGTTACTTCCCTATTTTCCCCTGCCTCAAGTTCTAGATGGGCTATTTGGGCTGGTAAAAAGGCTTTTTGGGGTGACGGTGACACCTGCTGATGGTCAAGCCCCAATATGGCATGAGGATGTTCGTTATTTCCAAATTGCTGATAAATATGGTGAACCCATTGCCTATTTTTACCTAGATGCTTACAGCCGTCCTGCGGAAAAGCGTGGTGGTGCTTGGATGGATGCTTGTATTCACCGTCGCAAAGTTACAGAAAATGGTTTAACTACTATTCGGCTACCTGTAGCTTATTTGATTTGTAATCAAACTCCCCCTGTAGATGGTAATCCGAGTTTGATGGCTTTTGATGAAGTGGAGACATTGTTCCATGAATTTGGACATGGTTTACATCATATGCTGACTAAGGTGGATTATCTGGGGGCAGCAGGTATTAATAATGTTGAGTGGGACGCAGTGGAATTACCGAGCCAGTTTATGGAAAACTGGTGTTATGACCGCCAAACCTTGTTTGGCATGGCGAAACATTATGGAACAGGGGAAGCATTACCGGAACATTACTACCAAAAATTGTTGGCGGCACGTAATTACATGAGTGGTTCAACTATGTTGCGGCAACTGGATTTTAGTAGTGTGGATTTGGAGTTACATTACCGCTATTGCCCTAATAGTCAGGAAACTGTGACAGATGTGCGAAACCGGATTGCTAGGTTAACGACTGTGTTACCACCATTACCCCAGGATGCGTTTTTATGTGCTTTCGGTCATATTTTTGAAGGGGGTTATGCAGCGGGATATTATAGCTATAAATGGGCTGAAGTTCTCAGTGCTGATGCTTTTGCCGCTTTTGAAGAAGTAGGTTTGGAAGATGAAGCTGCAATTCATGCGATTGGCAGACGTTACCGAGACACGGTGTTAGCACTAGGTGGCAGTCAGCATCCAATGGATGTATTTAAAACCTTCCGGGGACGAAAACCCAGTACCAAGGCTTTACTCAAGCACAATGGACTGCTGGCTGCTGTGTAAGTTAGAAGTCGAAGGGATGAGGGAATGAGGAGTATTGCCTTGGGAAGATAGATATAGAACCCCACCTCTGGTTTAGAGAACGCAAGGAATCCAAATTAAGTGGTTTTGGTGAACCAAGAATCTCATTGAGAGTGATGAACTACCCCATCTTACTTCGTTGAAGATGGGGTTTCTACATCCCCATCAGTAAGTTGAGATTTTTGACGTTTCACAGAACCTAGTTGCTTCATACTTCCAGCATTCTTGCGTTTGCTAGTGTTTGAAGTAGAGCTAGAATCATCTACGTCTAAGAGGCTAGTTCCTAACCCCTGTAGATTATTTGAGTGCCAAAATAGCATGACTTCTGCGGCGGCGATATCGCGTTGTTGGGTGTACCCGCAGTTATGGCAAACATGAGTTCTTTCGGCTAAGGTTTTTTTCTCTTGATGTCCACATTTTGGGCAGGTTTGAGATGGTTTCACTTTGCGAGTAGGTACTTCTACAAACAAGCCACCAATATCTGATAATTTCGCTTTTAGAGCGGACTTTATCATCCCCATTCCTACATCAAGAATTGATTTATTCAACCCAGCTTTTTGCTTTTTACGTTTACCTTTTTTGGCTTTGGCACTCATGTTTTTGACTTCTAATTTTTCAGTAACTACCGTGCTATTACCGCTGATTATTCGTGTAGTTTCCTGGTGAACAAAGTTTTGTCTTTGGTTAGCAACTTTTCTCGAAAGTTTACTAACTAATTTCTGAACTTTTTTCCACCTTCTAGAAGCTTTGACTTTTTTCTTGAAATTGGGAGCGCGTTTTCTGCGTTTAGCTTTTCCTAATTGTTTATTTTTTTGTTCTGCGTTTCTGAAAAACCGAGGTGCAGGGACTAAACCATTTTCTTCACCGTTTGTCCAAGCAATTGCATCGTTGCAACCTAAGTCAATTGCAATAATCCTATTATCAGTTTTGCGGCTATTTTTTAACAAAGTATCATCAATTTCTAAGACGATGGAAGCGTACCATTTTCCATTACGGTTAACGATATCTAAAGCCTTGGGATGTCCCCAAAGCCTAGCTTTACCCCGCATTTGAATCTGACCAATTTTTGCTAATTCTAAATAACCGTTGTCTCCTGTACTGTGGACTTTCCAGCCCGTAAAAGATGGGTAAGTCCAACCAGAGTAATGACGAATTGACTTGAATTTAGGATACAATGCTAGTCCCTTGAAAAATCTTTGAAAAGCAAAATCAACCCGCTTCAAGGTAGCTTGTAACGCTTGGGAATTAATTACTTTATATTCTATCCATACTTCCTTGAAGTCCGGTAAACAATTCTGCTGCTCGAAGTAAGAAACAGATTTACCAAACTTCTTGTATGAAGTAATGCGGTTGGATACAGCAGCATTGTACAAATCTTTATGAAGTTTGCGGTGGTAGTGCAACATTTCATTGACTTGCTTATTAGGATATAGTCTGAAAGTCGCTCTACGTAACGCCATTGATAATTACCTCTCATTCACTTTCTTAACTTATGCTATACTAGCATTGTAAATTCGCCGACAACCTAATATTTTGTCAAAAACTCAACTGTCCTCAAAATTCTTTTACTGCAAGTAAAAACATTTTTTGAACGTTTCGTTTTTGACTTGCTTACATCCCCACCCTATGAGTACATTGAGGGTGGGGAATTACGCAAAATAGTTAAATGACAACTTCTTCCCGTTGGCAATCAAAGAAAAGCTCAAAAACAGTGTTAGGAATCATCTGACGGATGTGCTGAATATAGCCTTCGGCATCAGAACGACTGCGAAACCGGGAAACAATTACTTTTTCTTGTTCTGTGACAACACGGGCTACAGCCCAACCATTCAGCCTTTTTTTGTAGGCGTTATCTTCTCTTGCTGTAGGCATGGCTTGATTTTCTGAGGTGATATTTTTGTAATCCGTATTTTGTGGCATGATTATTTTATGCGTATGAATTTGAGTGAAGGGCGTTAGTATGTCTCTTAGCTAAAGATGTACTAGCGTTTTTTATTGATGATGCCACCTTGTTATTACACATTTTCAAAATTGTCAATACGTGATGCAACAACTTATCTTTTAAGAATGTTTAGTTTTATTTAATGCCAATGGTATTTACTGAGTAGCTTAGTGTTTAGATACACATAAAAACCAAAATCATTGTGTAATAAGTAGTGAGACAAAATTAATTACACAATGTTATTGCGTAAGCGTTGCGTGGCGTTAGCCATATGGAATGAAGTGAAATGAAGCAATCGCCAGGGTTGTGATTGCTTCCCTTCGCTGGCAATGACTGTAAATATTTTTGTCCAATTACTTATATGGCATAATTCAGGAATGATTTGAGGTTTCGGCTTGGGAAATATTTACGAATATTGTCATACTTTTTCAGGGTAATTTTGAAAGAATCCGAGAAAATAAAAAATGTCAATTACATCAATCATCCAAAAAGTAGCATTGCAAATAGGGGCTGTGGTTTTAGTTGAACCAGAATATGAATTTGTGGGGCATATTACTTTTAAAAATGGGAAAAAGTCAGTTTTTAGTCATGCCAAATTGAATATTAATGGTTTCGCCTCAGCCGAATTAGCTAAAGATAAAGCCTATAGTAATTTTTTCCTGAAGCACTTTGGATATCGGGTGACAGAGGGAAAGACATTTTTTAGTGATCAGATGTGTGCTAAAATAGCTCATCCTCGAAATATTGATGATGGATTTAATTATGCACAATCAATGGGATTTCCTGTGATTGTTAAACCCCTGAATCTGAGTCAAGGTATATTGGTGACTAAGGTGCATAATCAGGAGGAATATTATGATGTTGCTAATAAGATATTCCAAATTAAATCAGGGTTGATTGTTGAAAAGTTTTATAGTGGTAATGACTATAGAATTGTAGTGTTAGATGATGAGGTGATTACGGCTTATCAAAGAATTCCTTTATGTGTTGTTGGTGATGGTATATCTAATGTTTTGGAGTTGCTACAACAAAAACAGGAAAAAATTATTAGTACGGGTAGAAAAAATGTGATTAAATTTGATGATTTTCGCATTTCCCAAAAATTAAAAACACAAAATTTTGATTGGGATAGTGTGATTCCTCATGATCATACTGTTTATCTTTTGGATAGTGCTAATTTATCAAGTGGAGGTGAAGCGGTGGATTTTTCGGAAACTATTCATCCTGATTTTCAGAAGTTAGCAATTAATATGACTAAAGATATTGGACTCAGGTTAGCTGGGGTGGACATACTTACCGATAATATTACTATGCCGATGGTAGATTATACGCTGATTGAAGTCAATGGTTCTCCTGGGTTAAATCACTATGCTGCTAGTGGTAAATTAGCAGCAAAGAGAGTGGAAGAGTTATATTTGAAAATTCTTCAGGTGATAGAGAATGAGAGTTAAAGGTTACAAATTTTTGCCGAGTAGTGATTCAAGTTCCTCTGACAAAGAGTTCATATCTGCGACTCTAGCCACGAGTAAACTATCATGTCCGGCATCGTTTAAGCGGGATTTCCAATAGTTAATACTTTCAGCATTATTCATCCAAAACTCAATTACTGTATCTACTACTTGATCTAAGTTCCAACCCCATTTAACGGGGACTGGTTCTATAGATGCGAGGAAGGCATCTAAGGTACAAGTGTGAGTTCCTAGATATTCTATGCCTTGGTGCTGCGGTTTTACTAAACTCTGTTGTTGATGATTGAAAAAATGCAAAACAGGAGATACACCTACCAGATTGAAGCTGTATTTAATCATTCTAGTCCTCCTAATGAATTCATCAATTGCCGAGAAACTTGAATTTTGGGCAAAAAACTCTTGCGGAAAAGTCCGCTAACTCTATCTAGAAAAAGGAGAATTTTTGCCTACTACATCGGTTTCAATATTAAGCTAGAAATTAGCACTCAACCCTTGCGAGTGCTAGGGTTTATTTGGTTGTTACATTGTATTATCTATTATTTGGAGAATAATTTCAAGATTGTAGATAGCTTTTTTATTTTGTGTTATTGTAATTTCTATTCAAGGGAGGTACAATAGGAAATAATTAACCGCAAATGGAAGAAGATGGACGCAAATAAACGCGGATAAACTTGTACTTTATCAGACTAAGAAAAGTTATATTGTAAATGTATTGGGTTGCACTTCGTTTAACCCAGCCTACGATTAAGTGATAATAAAGTGCGATTTAACGATTTTTGGCTAAGGCTATATTAGTAACTGGCGGACTGGATTATTATGGTTTTTTCAGTTAAAATATTTTTAAGAAAGCGTATATGGCGGTTATCGCCCTTGATGCAATACAATCTAGGGCGCAGACCCTGCGCCCCTACAGGCTTTACAATTTGCTGACTGGATCTCGCTCAAGTGCATACCGCTATAATATCACCAGACAGGTACGTAAAAAATGGTATACAGCTTTATACTCCCAGAAGAGACTATTACCAACTTTCAGGAAAAGATAGAATTCCTGGAAAAGTGCCTGAATAATGCTAACCCGCAAGATGAAATATTTGCAGAAATAATTGAGTTGGAAAATAGCGGACTAATATCTCTCAATAAACTTATAGAGGAAGTGAAAAATCTACAGTACAAACTTAATAAAATTATTAAGTTTGTTAAGGCATTAAAGGAAAAAGTAGAATTGGATCAATCATCAGTTATACTTTTTGTTAGATACAATTTTCTGCTTAAAGAAATTTTAGAACAATGCTGCGAGTTTAGTTTTATCAAACATAGTAAAGAGATTTTTATGGACATAATTGTGTCTACTCTAGTGGTATATCAGAAAATTAAGAAGGAAGCTTCTTCTGTAACCTATTCGCAGCATGAAATATACATTCTTACAGAAACAAGAAAACACGTAATACAATCAATCATTAAAGCTAGTGTACAATTTAAAGTATTTACTGAAGATTTTCTTAAATCACTAGAATTGGAAGATGATATCACACCTAAAGAATCGGAAGCTATATTAACTTCTTTAGCATCTACGAAAAAATGGGATTATGTGTATAGAAAACTTGCATAGTCCTAAATTTATTGCAAAAGAAGATGTACTAAGTATACATAATAAGCAAATTAACCTATATGGTGGCTCATACGGTATCCGCGATGAAGGTTTATTAGATTCTGCGATTTACCAACCTCAAGCAAGTTTTGGAGGAGAGTTTTTACATCCTACTATTGTTGAACAAGCAGCAGCATATTTATTTCACATTACTAATAATCATGCTTTTATAGATGGAAATAAACGCACCGCTTTTGATGTTATAGTGACATTCTTGAACTTGAATGATTATGAACTGAACATGACACCAGAAGAAGCATATCAATTAACAATGCAGGTTGCTGATAATAAAGTTAGTAAAGAACAGTTAATTGAGATATTGAGAGATTGTATTATAGAATTATTTTAAAATATGATTTGAGATGTGGTGCGTTACGCTGTCGCTAACGCACCCTACAATTAAAGCTATTAAACTGTCACCCCTTCCAATTGTTCATCACTCAATTCATACAACTGACGCAATTTTTCTAACTTATCTCCGTCAGCTTGCCATAATCCGCGTCCTGATGCTTCTAACATTCTTCCCAGGATATTTTTAAAGGCTTCAGGATTGGCTTTGCGTAATTTTTCTGCCATTTCTGGATCTAAAGCATAGGTTTGGGCTGCTTGATCATATACCCAATCATCTTGGAAATCAGCAGTTCCACCCCAACCTATTAACGCCGTCATGCGTTGGGAAATTTCAAAAGCACCCCCAGAACCTTGATTAGCCATTGCGTCAGCCCATTTAGGATTTAATAACTTGGTTCTGTATTCCATTCGCAATAAATCATCTAAATTGCGGGGTGTGGTGTCTTTAGAAAAACTTTCGACAAAACTGGCTTGTACTTTTTTGCCGCTTTGTTTTTCTGCGGCTTTTTTCAAACCGCCTGTGTTGGCATAATATTCCTGAATATCGGTTAATCCATATTCTACCGAATCTATTTCTTGAATAATGCGATCGCTAGTTTTTAATAAGGTCTGTAATACTTCTGGTCTAGCTTGTCCTTTATCATTTCTACCATAACTAAAGACATTGCGACTTTCCCAAGTATTTCCCAAATCTTCCCCAGATTCCCAATTACCATCAACTACTCTATCATTAACCAAAGAACCAAAATCACCAGAGGGATTAGAAAACAATCTTGCGGAAGAATTTTCCACACCTTTAGCTTTCAAAATCAAAGCGTGTTTTCTAATAAAATTCATTTCCTCCGGTTCATCAATTTCCGCAGCCCGTTGAAATAAATCATCCAATAATTCAATGATATTCACAAAACTATCTCGGAAAATACCCGATAGATTTGCTAACACATCAATACGCGGATGTCCAACTTCAGCGAGAGGTTTTAAATCATATCTAACTATGCGTCCTGTTCCTTCCTTGACAGGTTCAGCGCCTACCAATTCCAAGAGAATCCCCAAAGATTCACCCTTAGTTTTAATAGCATCCAAACCCCATAATAAAACTGCCACTGTTTCTGGATATTTCTTATTTTCATCTAAAGACTGAGAAATAATTTTCTTAGCAATTTCCTTACCTCGTTCAAAAGCAGCAGGAGAAGGCATCCGATAAGGATCTAAAGCATGAATATTCCTACCCGTCGGTAAAACACCAGCACCATCACGCAATAAATCTCCACCAGGTGCAGGAGGAATAAATTCACCATTTAAACCTCTTAAAAGATTCGTTAACTCATCAGTAGATTGATTTAATAATCTTGTAATTTCCTCTTCCTCCTTCTCTCTGTGTTCTCTGTGCCTCTGTGGTTCGTTGCCAAAATAAGCATCCAAATAACCAGTTAACTCCTCCTGATTTGGTGCTTCACCTAAAGTATGTAAACCAGAAGAAAAAAGACGATTTTCGAGAACTTGGAGATACTCATACAACTTGACCAAATAATGATCAAAAGCATGATTACTAAACATCCTCACATTTTCCGGTGTAAAGGGAATACCCAACCTTTTAGCATCATCAAAAGGACAATCTACCTCCAAACCGGTATCAACAATTTTTTTACAAATCCCTTCCTTTAACAGATAATTCTTTTCTGGATCTTCCCGATATTCGGCGATTAAATCGCGTAAATTCACCAACTCTTTGTATAAACCGGCGCGTCCATAGGGAGGGACATTGTGAGAAATTAATACTCCATAACCGCGACGTTTAGCTAATATTGATTCAGAAGGATTATTTGCGGCATAGATATATAGATTGGGCATATTTCCCAAGAGAATATCCGACCAAGAATAGCCAGTATTTCCTAATGGTGAACCGGGCAACCATTCTACCGTTCCGTGCATTCCAAAATGAACAACTGCATCAGCTTCAAATTCATTTTGTAACCATTTATAATAGGCTGCATATTGGGGATGGGGGGTTAAATCTCTTTCAAACATTAACCGCATGGGATCACCTTGAATTCCCAAAGGTGGCTGGACACCTATCCACACATTTCCTAATTGCACACCACCAATATTGAACTCATCACCATAGGTTTTAATGCCGCTACCGGTGAGGTATTTCCATTGTTTTTCAATGCGAGTTGTGAAAAGATAACCTAACCATTTTTCTAAGGTTCTGGCATTAACGGTAGAACCCCCCCTAGCCCCCCCGTAAACGGGGGGGGATATGCCTTCCTCTCGGCTGGCGATAGGATTAATTTCATCTGCTTCTTTAATTTGTTGGATTAATACTTCACCATCTTCAGGAATATCACCAACTGTATAACCCTGTGCTTTGAGTGCATTTAGTAATTTAATTAAACTGCGAGGAACGTTTAATAATGCAGCAGTTCCCACTGCACCATAGCCAGGGGGAAAACCATATAAAATAATGGCTATTTTTCGTTGGGAAATAGGTTTTTGGCGGAGAGAAACCCAACTTTTGACTCTATTAGTTAATCGCTGCATTCGTTCAGGAACTAAATAAATTTGTTCACCGACTAAACCACCGAGGGGAATTGTATCAATCGCACCATCTAATTCTGGCAAAGCATACAGTACAACACTTTGCAATCCGCCTACACCTTGGCGCGTCCAAGAGTAAATATCTTGAATTAATAACGGTGCAGCGACGATATAAGGGACATTTTTGGCTGTGAGAATGCGTTTAGCAACTTCCACCTGTCTTCCTGCTTCCATTGAACCAGCCGGACCACCAACTAGGGGAAATCCAATGGTAGAAACTATGGCATCAATTTTTACTGCTTCTGCGGTAAGGGAAGGAGTTTCAATGTTACCTCTTTGACGTTGTTGGGTTTCGTAGTCGCTGGTCATCCAATCTCTGACGGCTACGTGACCTTCTACGCCGTTGATAAAGATGGGTAAGGGAGTTAAACCGACTTTTTCAAAATAGCGGATCAGTTGGGGAATATAGGGCAATTTGGTGATAACGTGCTTTCGGTAAAGTAAAATACCAATGATTGGGCGCAGGCCCTGCGCCCCTACGTCCTGGTCTCTTTTCCGATACCATTGTAAATATTCACGCGGTGATCTAAAAAACCCTTGATATTCGGGATGTAATAAACCCATGTCAGGGGTTTCGATAGGTGGGGGTATATCTCCAACTTTTAAATCTAAGTATTTTTCCGCAATTGTCCAAAATAGGGCAGCGACGTTTTCTGAACCGCCGGCGTTCCAGTAACCATAGATAATTAACCAATTACGAAGGTCTTGAACTTTTTGGACGGGGATAAATTTTAATAACTTTGGTCCAATTTTCAAGAAACTGATATAACCGGCGAGTTTGTCTTCTTCTTTACCGTTGCTGAATTTGTCAAGGATGAATTTAATGGGTTTGGGCATTCCTGCGGGTTTGTCACCGATAGCGAATGCTCCTATTTTGGTTAAACTAATTAATTCCAGTGCTGACTCGAAAATGAGACGGATAGGAATATTGGCGACGCGCTCTCGCAACCACACAACTTGGTCATAATCGAAGAGTAAACTGCCAAAGAACACATCTGCGTTTTTGAGGGCTGCTTCTACTTCTGGGCTATTGGTGGTAATATTGCGATCGCTAAATACTCGAATATCCAACTCTGGACACCGGGAACTAGCCAAATCAGCCGCTTTTCGGTACAAGTCCACGTTAAACGATTCAAACCCAGCAATCAAGACAATGCGTTTCATGCGCTTTTGCTACGAAATATTTCTTTACATTGATCTTAAACATTTTTGGGGATTAATGGGGGAATCTCTACCTAGAGATTAAAATAATGTCTATGCTTTTTGGAACTAAATTAACCAGTAGCAGACTCTTGGCATAGCAACAAAGTCAATTAAGGAGATAAAAATGAAATTCGGCATTGATATTGGTCACAACTGCCCTCCCGATAGTGGTGCAGCTGGTATTAAATCGGAAGATAAGTTAACAATGGAAGTGGGTAACAAGGTTATCGCTAAGTTAAAAAGTTTAGGACATACAGTAATCTCATGCAAACCAAATAGTGCCAGTACAGTAAATCAATCATTAGGTAGCCGGTGCGAAAAAGCCAATAATAACCGAGTAGATTTTTTCGTATCTATTCATTTTAATGCTTTTAATGGACAAGCTAATGGGACAGAAGTATTTGCTATTAGCGATGCTGGCAAAAAAGTTGCCCAAAAAGTATTAGATGAAATTGTCAAATTGGGCTTTTTTAATCGTGGTGTTAAAAGTGGTTCACACCTGTATGTTCTCAAAAGAACAAATATGCCAGGAATTCTCATAGAAGGTTGCTTCATTGATTCTGCCAAAGATATGCAAATATATGATGGTGAAGCAATGGCTAATGCCATAGTTGCCGGGTTAACAGGTAAAGTAGCAAATATTTCTGTAAATCCTGCTTCTAATGCTCCTGCAAATACTGTGCCTAATGCTCCTGCAAATCCTGTTATAGATGAAGAGCAGAATAAAGATAAGAGCATTCTCAGACTACAACAGGCTTTAAATCGGCTGAAAATTACTGATAAAAATAATCGGACCCTAGTAGAAGATAATGGCATGGGGGCGGCTACATCTTCGGCAACGGAAAAATTTCAGAAAATTGTGGGAGTTTTACCAACAGGAATTGCTAGTAATACTACCTGGGATGCTATCAATCAGATATTAGCTAAACGAGTTATTCAAGGAACTCATGCTAGTGGTGTGATTATCAGATATTTACAATATCGTATAGGTGCTAATCCCGATGGTATTTATGGTTCGCAAACGGAAGCAGCGCTCAAGAAATTTCAACAGCAAAATGGTTTAACGGCTGATGGTATTATTGGGGCAATGACTTGGCAGAAATTGATAGGTTAGGAGCAATTTTTTACCTAATATCTATCCAGACTTCATAAAGGATATTGCTGGTAAATAGGGGGTTTTAAACGGTTATACTCCCTATACTAGTAGTCTGTCAACCCGAAAATGACGGGTGAAGGCAAGCAGGGGGAGAAGAGAGGCAGGGGGGGTGGGAGGGAAGAACAGAAGTTTTTTCCGAAGAACTCAACTCGTCTCATTCCCAGTCAGAGACTGGGAATGAATTCTAGAAGGCTCTGCCTTCAATGATATTAGAGGCAGAGCCCCCTTTAAGAAGGCTGGTATAGCCTGAATTGCTGTACTGCCTTCAATGATATTAGAGGCAGAGCCTCATCAACTGCATTCCTAGTCAGAGACTAGGAACGAGATGTGGTAGGGATTTGAGCTTAAGTTGACACCTATGAGTTTTTGCTTTACCCCTACACATCTCGGTTCTTTGTCATTTGGCAAAAGTTTAAATCTCACCCGTGTGTAGTATAAAAGTTCTATGGCTATTATTAGTCCTGAGTTAGCAGCAGCTTTTAATGATGAAACTAAGGAATGTGAATTAAATAAGGTGCAAAAGTAGGGTGTGTTAGCGACAGCGTAACGCACCATTCCAGGTTACATCAGAATTGCAGGTTATTAAATTTGCGTTCCTTAGAGACTTCCAAGAAATAAATTATCCCAAGAAACGAACCACAGAGGCACAGAGTACACAGAGAGAGAATTTTTGCATCAGTTTTGGGACATTTTTTTATTTGGAAGTCTCTTAGATCATTTTCAATGGGCAAATGGTGGTACTCATATTATTGGGATAACTGCTATTGGCAGAGGTACGGTTTTAGCTTTACGATTAAATAATGAAGATGTTGTCCAAGCTAGGGCTATTTGGATTGGTTTAAGTTGGCATCCTCCTAATGATTAATGATGGGGATTTTTGGGGTTTTTATTTCGCGCAAAGAAAAAATGAAACCCCAAACAAAGGTTTTTGTAATCTTACCTATTGACAAATGATAAGGGTTACGTATAATAGTACGTAATATTATCTTCATATTAAGTCAGCGTTTCTGGAAAACGCAGGTATCATGTCAATGGCAATTTTTAGCAATGCTTACTCAGATGAGTTAGTGACAGCTACTGAGTTAAATCGTCAACCTGGAAAGGTTTTAGATAAGGCTTATGAACACCCAATTACTATTACTAGAAATGACCAATCTTTTGCGCTGTTGCGTCGTGAGGATGTGGCTTATTTAGTGAAAGGTGTAACACAAAGTAAGGCGGTTTTTGAGGTATTATCGTTGGCGTTTCGGTTATTGTTGGGTCAAGAAATTGGTTATGAACATCCTTATGGTTGGTTGCGGGTTTTTGATGCTGATGAATTGCAAGAGTTTATTAAAGAAGTGAGTGAGGCTTTTCGCTTAACTGATACTTCTAATCAGGCTTGGGATTTGATTGATGCTATTATTTATGAATGGAAAGAAAGTTCTATAGCTATTAGTAGTCCTGAGTTAGCAGCAGCTTTTAATGATGAAAATAAAGAGGAAAAATCATGTTAAAATTTATGTTCAAATAATGATAAAAGTTGCAATTAAGCACAATTTAAGTTAAGATAATAAATAGAGTTAAAATTAATGATATGACTCACATAACATCAAAAAAAGTGGTAAGAAGAGGAAGAATTTTTCCTGAATTGATTATATCACCAGAAGAATTAGCTAGACGAGAAGCAGAAGATGAAATATTTTATCAACGTTGTCGGGCAATTTTTGATCGTGTCCGTCCTGAATATATGGAAAGTCACTATGGTTGGTATATTGCCATAGAACCAGATAGTGGAGAATACTTTCTTGATCAAGATAATATCCAAGCTCATAAAAAAGTCCATGAAAAATATCCAAAGGCTAAGAATTATGTGTTTTGCTTAAATGAAACAGGAACGACTGGGAGAATATGATTCAGGGAAATTTTGGTAGTGAGGGGCAGCTATTTTTTGAGCTTGATTTGATTACGGCTGATGGATTAAATCTACCTGTGGATGCGATGTTAGATACAGGATTTACCAAGTTTATGGCAATTAATACTCAAGATTTGGATGGACTGGATTGGGTTTTTCTTGGTAATGAACCTATGCAAACAGCACAAGGTGAATTAAGGTTTAATATCTATTTAGGTAAGGTAATATTGGATGGTAAGGAATATGAAATTCCTGTTCATGTGGGGGATAATATTACAGAAGTTTTATTAGGTTCTGAATGGTTGAAGTTTTTGCGTTTGGTTGTGGATTTTCCAGAAGGTATTTTGAATTTAGGATAATTTTTTATTTCGCGCAAAGGCGCAAAGGTGAAATCATGAATATCCAAATTAAACCGGAATTAGAGCAAATTATCGAAGCGCAAATTGCAACGGGTAGATATACAAATCCTGAAGATGTAATTAGTAAGGCTTTGAAGTTGCTTTTGGAGTGGGATAAGGGTTATCAAAATTGGGTGGAAGAAACATTCAGGGTAATCTAATTTTTCCATAATATTGGGAACTGGTTTTATTTCTGCCATCGCTTTACCTGATTCCATGATAATTATACTTTCTCCTGCTGCTACTTGGTGAAGATAGCTAGTGAAGTTTTTCTGGATTTCATCAATGGTTATGGTTAACATGAGATGATTGTTTAGGAATGTTTCTAGTATATCAAGAAGTTATGAATATTTTTATTTCACGCAAAGGTGCAAAGGAAGAGAAGTGTTATAAAATATATACAGGATAAATAGGAATAAATCATGAATGCTTACAAGACTTATATCACCATTGAAGACCCGAAGCAGGTAGTTTTATCTGATTTACCTTTTCAAGTTGGACAGCGTGTGGAGATTATTGTTTTAGCTGAAGATAACCCGCAGGTTACAATTAGTAATAAGTTGCGGAATTTATTTGATAAAACTCAGGCTATTCCTGGTGTGGAAGAGGTTACAGAGGAGGATATAGCCGCAGAAATTGAAGCTTATCAGCGTGGGGAATGAAAGTTATTATTGATACTAATGTTTTAGTTTCTGCTGTTCTCAAGGGGAGAGAACCAAGGGATGTTATTCAATTTGTTGTGGATAGTCCTAATTGTGATTGGGTTGTTTCTGAGGAGATTTTAGCAGAGTATCAGGATGTGTTAAGTCGGAAGAAGTTTAAGTTGACAGATGAAGTCAGAAAAGAATGGTTAGATATTATAGATTTGGTGACTACATTAGTTGATGTTCAGGTAACTATAGATTTTGCTAGAGATAGAAAGGATGAAAAGTTTTTAGCTTGTGCTATCGCAGCAGAGGCGGATTTTTTAATTACTGGAGATGCTGATTTTAATGAAGCACAGAATTTAGTGAATACTACTATTGTTTCTGTGTCTATGTTTAAGCGGTTGGTTTGTAATTTTAGGGGATAATCAGGCGATTAGAAAGATACATAAAAAATTTAACCCTCTGCAAAACCAGTAAACTGCCTAATATGAGGCGCTCTAAAACCTAACACAATATCTGTTTTCGGTACTCCTAACTCTACTAATTGATTAGGAATTCCTTCTTCTGTAAAATCGCGCTGAATCCAAATTTTTCCATCTTTAATATCTACATGAATCATTGTACCATAGGTTCTATTTTCACCTTCCCAACCTATATGAACTACTAGATAGCGATTTCTTTGAATATCAAAGATTACCTCGATTTCTGTTCCTTCAGAGCAATGACCGTCTGTATGTGTTCCTAACACTTGTTGTACTAATTCAGGGTAATCTAATTTTTCCATAACATTGGGAACTGGTTTTATTTCTGCGATCGCTTTACCTGCTTCAATGATAATAATACTTTCTCCTGCTGCTACTTGGTGAAGATAGCTGGTAAAGTTTTTTTGAATTTCATCAATGGTTATGGTTAACATGAGATGATTCTGTAGGAATATCAATGACAATTAATTTATGATTCATCAGCTAATAATTCTTCTAAAATTTCTTCTGTAAGTCCTTTAGATTGAGCATTTCTACCGATTCTATCAAAAACAGTAAGTAAATCTTCTTCTTGATTTTTGGGTGAGTTGATCTTTATTTGTTGAATAATTTCTTCTTGTTCTTGTGCGGGAAGTTGTAAAACAAGATTAAGAATTTGCTCGAAAGTTAGAGAATAGGTTTTTTGTGTCATGGTAGTTTATTAAGTATCAATAGCTGAAAATTCTGTAAATCTTGATTCAGAAATCTAAACCGATGCAAAACCTGTAAACTGTCTGACATAAGGTGATCTAAAACCTAAAACAATATCTGATTTCGGCACACCTAACTCGACTAATTGATGAGGGATTCCTTCTTCTGTAAAATCTCTTTCAATCCAAATTTTACCATCTTTAATACTAATATGAATGGGAAACCAGTAAATTCTCTTTTCATCCTTCCATCCTGTAACCAATAATAAATAAACATCCCTTTCTGTATCAAAAACAAGTTCGATATTTTCTGAATCTTCTACACATTCTTCTTGTGCATATTTTTGGATGAACTTTTTAACTATTTCTCGATAATCTAACTTTTCCATAGTAAGATTTCCTCTCTTTTTACATCAAACACTAATAACTTAATGTCATAAGTCTGTAAAACAGTTTGAATAAAAGAATCTAGAAAAAATCCTTCATATATATCTTGAGATATAGCTAGATATAATATCCTGTGAGGATCTTTCTGTGTTAATACTACCTTATAATTCAAAAACTGACCAATAGCTGTATGAAATTCAGAAATGGCTGAAAGTCCTATAAAACTTTTTACCTCTACGGCTATTTTTTGATTATCTTTCTCCGCAGTAATTAACTTTTCTGCACCTAAGTCTATTCTCACTTTAACTTTTTCAGTAAGTTCAAAAGATAAAGGATCATGAGTAATTAGCCAATTATCTTTTTCTAAAGCTAACCTAACTGCATTGTGAAAAAAGTCTTTTGCTGACATAAGAAGTTAAAGTGATATTTTATCTTAGATTATACCTAATTTGTTAAGTTGTTAATTTACAAACTATGAAGTTATGAAGCTATCTGATAAATTACAGGTTTATATCTTGCTTCTGGAATTGGTTTACCTGCTATTTCCGCAGCTTCTAACCAAGCAGTTTTGGCTTTGAGAACTTCTTGCAGTGCTTCTTCTTCAGTTAAACCGAATCCTGAACAATATTTTAAATCAGGAATATCAGCAATATAACCTTCATCTTCTTGACTGTAGAAAATATTAATGTGATACTGCTTCATTGCTCATTCTCCAAAGTGAGTGCATATTCTTCAATCAAAATCAAAAATTGACGAACCTGATAAGGAATAGCTTTACCATTGCGATTTTGTAAGTTAATAAGTTCAGGGATAGTTGGATGTGTAAAAATGTGATGACTACCGTTAATACGTGACAGGGAAAAACCAAAGGCTTCAACTAAAGTAACTAAATCATCGAATTGAAGATTTTTAGATCCTGAAAGAACTTTCTCCAGTAATTTACGCTTTTTCGACATTACTTTATTTTATCATTGTTTTATATTAACTTCTATCCTACTTTCATTATTCTTTACCCAGTAATAATTCGTAGGTTGGGTTAAGCAAAGCGCAACCCAACACGATAAAATTATAAAGATGTTGGGTTTCGTTCCTCAACCCAACCTACACAACTTGAAAAGATACGTAGGGTGTGTTAGCGATCGCGTAACGCACCAAATTCTTAATAATGATGCGTTACGTATTTTATACCAGTGTACCCTACAATGCTACAATACACGGTGGTGTATTAATTTGGGAATTTGCAAAAAGCCCTGGCGATTAGAAATCGCGGCTATACAAACGAAGTCCACCTGCGTGGACTAAAAGCAAGATTTTTGAACCCGCGAAGGCGGGTTTTGTCTGTGTAGACGCGAATTATATTGGACAGGGTAAGCTGAGTCTTATTATTGACATTGTAATACTTTATGCTAAATTGTATTGAAGACTTAAAACAGATATTTTACCCAATACCCAAGTACAATGACAGAAACTCATTCTCCCCTTATTCAGACCGAAGATTTTATTAGAAGTGGTTTTTTTCCTAAAGAGTTAGTCCCAGCATTCACAACAGAAGGACTTGCAAATAATCTTGATCAAGTGAACGATATTGTTCAAGCCACCTTACCAAAACATTTTAGTCAGTGTTCTTATTATTCATTTCCAAAAAGTAAATATTCTCGTCGGAATTTAGCAATTCCTAATCCTCTGCATCAAATTATCTTATGTAATACATTATCTGATAATTGGGCAACTCTGAGAGAAAAGATAGAAACTTCTCCTTTATATAAACCATTACTTTTTTGCTATGACAGAAGTAATCAATCCTTATCAGAAACTGAACCTTATCCAGGTATGGAATCTTCTCCTATTCCTGATTTAAGTATTAAACGGGCTGTATCTGCCAATTATAAAGATTTGTTAGATTGGCGCGTTATTCGTTCATCAGGTTATTCTTATTGTCTTCATACTGATATTTCAAGATTTTATTCTACCATTTATACTCATAGTATTCCGTGGGCGATTCATGGGAAATATATCTCAAAAAAAAATAAAAATAGGGAAGATGGAGAATGTGCAATAGGCAATAAAATTGATCGTTGTGTTCGTAATACGCAAGAGCAACAAACTAAAGGTATTCCTATCGGAACTGATTCATCATTAGTTATAGCTGAAATTATTGGTTCTGCTATGGATAAAAAACTTAACGAACTATTAGGTTCTACTTTATCTGGATTTCGTTATATGGATGATTATTATTTATATTTTAACTCTCTTTCAGAGGCAGAACTGGCACTCTCTCAACTACATAAAATATTTCACGATTTTGAATTAGAAACTAACTCAGAGAAAACATTTATTGTTGAACTTCCTGAATCTATTGAGCCGATTTGGGTTTCAGAAATGAGAAGACATCCTATTGATAATCAAAACAAAACAGAACAGCGCAATGATCTTATAACTTATTTTAGTAAATTATTTGAATATTCCAAAATATTTACAGATGATTTTGTAATTAAATATGGTCTTCGTAGAATTAGTAAAACTAAAATAAAATCCGAGAACTGGGAAATTTATGAAGCGTTTATACTGCAATCAATTTTATTCGCACCTAACGCCTTAGTTATCGCTACGGAAATACTATGGGCATATTCTAAATTAGAATATAACTTAAACAAAGAAAGAATATCTTTAACTATTAATTCGCTAATTTTACGTCATAGTATTTTGAATCATAGTCATGAAGTCTCATGGGCATTGTGGCTAAGTAAGACGCTGAATATACCAATTGAAGAAAACACGTTTAAGGCAATTTGTGAATTAGAGGATTCTGTTGTTGCACTTGTCGCTTTAGATTTATATCAAAATCATAATACTCTTATTAGAGGTATATTTGAATTTGAGAAATGGAAAAGTATAGTCACACCCGACGACTATAACAATAATTTATATTCTAAAAATTGGCTTTTATGTTATGAAGCTAGTATAAAAGGATTTTTTTCTAATGTTAGCCAAACTGAATATATTAACAATAATCAATTCTTTTCTACATTAAAAAATAACAATATAACTTTCTACAAAAATGACAATCAAGTTCAAGATTTATTAGAATATATAGATAATGATGAAGCAGATGATGATACAAGTAGCAATAGTTGGATGTCATACTAAATAATTCATATTCCTGTATAACTATCCTTTTACCAATTCAGGATAATTCATTCCTTCCATAAAACAATCTCCTTTTTAATAGCTTCAAATATCAGTTCATAGGGTGCATTAAGAGCGCGACGTAACAGACATTAATTCATGAGATTAAATTTAATCAATCTTGGTGCGTTACGTAACGCCTACACACCCTACTATCTGAATCAGGATTTCCATGATTTAAGGATGTACAGGATGAAGAGAAAATTAATCTTTAAAATCCGAAATATTCCCAGATAAATATTCATACAAAATCCTGTAAATCCTCTAATCCTGGAAATCCTGATTCAGACAAAAAATATTTGTAATTTAAACAAACCAATTCTCATTCTATCCTCCCTCTGCGCTCTCTGCGTCTCTGCGGTTCGTTAAAAAAAGGGATAAGCCCAAAAGCCTATCCCCAAAAAATCAACTAATCAATGACTTACGTTCCAGACTGCCAAGAATTGGTATAGTCAATTTGCGCTGCTGTCAAACTATCAATGAAAATACCCATAGCTTGCAACTTCAAACGAGCAATTTCTTCATCCACATCTCTAGGAATAGAGTGCAAACCAGCAGCTAAACTACCCTTATTCTTCACCAGGTATTCAACAGCCAAAGCTTGGTTAGCAAAACTCATATCCATAACTGCGCTGGGGTGTCCTTCAGCAGCAGCCAAATTAATCAAACGTCCTTGTCCGAGAACAACAACGGATTTACCATTTGTCAACTTATACTCTTCAGTGAAAGGACGGACATCCTTGATTTCCTTAGCATTAGCGGCTAAGTATTTCAAATCAAGTTCTAAATCGAAGTGACCAGAGTTACAAACGATCGCACCGTCTTTCATGATATCGAAGTGTTCACCGCGAACGACGTGCTTGTTACCTGTCACAGTAATGAAGATATCACCGTGAGGTGCTGCTTCTGCCATTGGTAGCACGCGGAAACCATCCATAACGGCTTCAATTGCCTTGATGTGGTCAATTTCGGTAACGATGACGTTTGCACCCATACCACGGGCGCGGAGGGCTGTACCCTTACCACACCAGCCATAACCGACAACTACAACAGTTTTACCAGCTAACAAAATATTTGTAGCGCGGATAATTCCGTCTAAGGTAGATTGACCAGTACCATAGCGATTATCAAAGAAGTGCTTGGTGTCTGCGTCGTTGACGTTCATCGCGGGGAATGTGAGAACGCCTTCTTTAAACATGGCGCGTAACCGCACGATACCTGTAGTGGTTTCTTCGGTGCTACCAATCAAATCAGCGATTTGGTTTTGACGATGTTGAACTAATTCTGCTACCACGTCGCTACCGTCATCAACAATGATGTTGGGGCGATGATCTAAGGCAATTTGCACGTGGCGGTTATATGTAGCGGCATCTTCGCCTTTTTGAGCAAATACGGCAATGCCATGATCAGCTACAAGACTTGCAGCTACGTCATCTTGAGTTGATAAGGGGTTACTAGCAATTAAAACTGCATCAGCACCACCGGCTTTGAGAGCGATCGCTAAATGTGCAGTTTCTGTGGTGACGTGGGCGCAAGCTGCCAGGCGTAAACCAGCGAAGGGCTTTTCTTTGGCAAAGCGATCGCGGATTTGCTTCAATACGGGCATTTCTCTTCCAGCCCATTCAATCCGTTGTCTTCCCAAGGGAGCGAGGGCGAGGTCTTTAACCTCGTGCTTTAATATGGGAGTTGTTGCAATCATGAAAAATTGTCCTCTAAAAAATGAAACAGGTCTATAAACCTTTACGTACTTTAACAATATTTTCTGACAACTAGCCACATTTTCTCGTAAATACTGATTCCCGATTTATCAGCAAAAGTAATTTTGCCAATTATATGCCTAAATATATCAGATTTGATATAGTAAAAATATGGAACAAACTGATAAACCTCTAGTTTTATTACATGGATAAGTTCAGAAATTAAGTACAAATCATGAGAGAACGAACCACGAAGGAACGAAGAAAAGAGGGTTTCAGAGATATTTTGTGTAAGTCATAAGATAGTCAACCCAGGATTGCTAATGCTGAAAATGGCGATGATTCTGTTTCCATTGAGTTATTAATACGTGCAATGTTAGCTACTGGTGCAACTCCCCAGGATATCGTCCAGATAATTGCTAGTGTGCAGGGGTGAGAGTATTTTCTAAGAGGATGTTTGAAAAGTGTTATTCCGTAATTTTCATCACATTGCTACCCCCCTTAGTCCCCCTTGTAAAGGGGGGAAACAATAAAAATCCAGTTCCCTCCCCTTTACAAGGGGAGGGTTAGGGTGGGGTAAAAAATATTTGATACATCAACCATAACTTTTCAAACACCCTCTAAGTTAATGAAGCCAAAGTTTGTATCAACAGATGAGATTCTTTACCAATATCACCTTGTAATAAAAATTGATACCATTGTTGTAACTGTTGCCGAGCTAAAGTATAAAGCGGATCATCAATACCTGAGTGAAAAAGTTCTATTATCGCCTGTCTTTGAGTCTTTCCCCGTCCTAAAATCCTCAACCAGAGAGTGGAAATATCTATAGGTAGTTCATTTGTAACAACGATAGTAGTAGAAAAAATTGCAGGTAAATTATAAACACCTGGAATATTCACAGCAGATGATTTAATTCCAAATCCTTGAAAATGGTCAGGAAAAATAGAGGGAACGATGATCAATTGAGTTTTATTATCATCCTCTTCCGATTTTTCCCGATCTATATCTTTTAAAGTTTCATTTACAGGAATAATCCCGCCATTAGTTTCACTTGTCCACGTTAAAAAATGATTTATACAGTTTCTTACTTCCTGCGTGTTTGGTGTCCAGCGTAGAGGTTGAATAATACAGGGAGTTGAAGTAAGTTCTCCCAATAATCCCAAGGATATCCTAGATTTATTAATATCAGGTTCAAACAATACATCTACTATTTTTGCTTCCGCCACCACTTCGGGACTAACTAATATATTAGGGTTATTAGTAAAGAGTGTTTCTATATATGTACGTTCCCAACCAAATCGAGAAGGATGTTTATAGACTCTTAATTTAGGGTTGCGGGGAATAAGTTCATTCAGGAAAACATTACCATAATTACTAAGTAGTGCAGAAAGGTAATTTTGGGCAAAAATTACAAAAGATGGTCGAGACATAGGAAATTTTTCAAAAATATTATTTCTAAGATATTATACATTTAATTAGCCATATTTTATCATAAATACCTATTAGCTAGTAGATACTACCTTTATCTTCAATATAAGTAAGATTAAGACCTGATCTAACTTTTGGCTTTTTCATCCTTCTCTGATAAGACTATAGCAACCTTGCGAATTACCCAAGGAGGTATTTGAGTGCTAGTTCAATTTTTAGCTATTACGGGTTCAATGATCATATCTATTGCACCTATACCTAAAGCTACAAACCAAACTCCAGAGAATTTACACAAAACTGCATTTATCAAAACAGCATTAACCCAACCACAACCAGAAACGCAAACTCAATTTTTCCAACAAGTTGGTATTGCTACTGCTAGTACCATCACTATGATGATTATGAGTTGGGGAGTCCGTCGTTTCCAAAAACGTTTAAGTAATAATTTACTAAAATCATTTGAGTCTAATTCCTTAGATGATCAACCCATTACCAAATTAATTAATCAACAACAGCAACATCTTCAAGAAGTTAAAACCAGACTATTTCAACTTGCACAAGCTGGAATTTGGGTCAGTGGCAATTTAATTATTTTAGGACTATTTCCTGCTACCCAAGCCTTACAAATTGGGATTCTCACCATTGCCAAAATTCCCATCAAATTAATTATTGTTGGTGTGGGAACGTATGTCATAGTCCGGTTTACTTATGCTATCATCGATCATTTTACCTCTACCATCATTAGTGGTGGAGCATTACTAACTCCAGAAACTTCCGAACGTCTACAATTGAGAATATCCACATTTTCCGGTGTCACTAAAAGTATCACCACCATTATTTGGGTAGGTGCGGGAATTTTAATGTCCTTAATTGCCTTGGGAATAAATATTGTTCCTCTTCTGGCTGGTGCCGGTTTGGTCGGTGTGGCTATATCTCTCGCTTCCCAAAACTTAATCAAAGACGCAATTAACGGCTTTCTAATTATTTTTGAAGATCAATATGCCCTGGGTGATATGATTACCGTCGGCAGTGTGGGCGGTTTGGTGGAAAAGTTGAATCTACGAATGACTCAAGTTCGAGATTCAGAAGGGCGTTTAATTACCATTCCCAATAGTGAAGTCAAGATTGTAGCTAATCTCTCCAGCCGCTGGTCACGGGCTGATTTAAGTATTCCGATTTCTTATCAAGCTGATGTAGACAAAGCTTTACAATTAATTGAAAATGTGGGTTTGGAGATGAGTCAAGATCCCGAATGGCAACATCAAATTCTGGAAAAGCCGAATGTTTTAGGAGTTGAACATTTTAGCGATCGCGGTATCATGATTCGCGTCTTAATCAAAACTCAGCCCCTCAAGCAATGGACTGTAGCCAGAGAATACCGTCGTCGTCTCAAAATCTCCTTAGACGCAGCCGGAATTTATATTCCCGTACCCCAACAAGCCAATTGGGTTACTGAATTTTAGCTTAAACAAGTTCAAAAATTTTCTAGTTATTCAGTCATCAAAAGACAACTTTTGCTATGAGACTGGGAATATAGCTAAGAGGGTGTTTGAAAAGTTATGGTTGATGTATCAAATATTTTTTACCCCTCCCTAACCCTCCCCTTGTAAAGGGGAGGGAACTGGATTTTTATTGTTTCCCCCCTTTACAAGGGGGGACTAAGGGGGGTAGCAATGTGATGAAAATTACGGAATACCACTTTTCAAACATCCTCTAAGGAATGTGAATTAAATAAGGTGCAAAAGTAGGGTGTGTTAGCGACAGCGTAACGCACCATTCCAGGTTACATCAGAATTGCAGGTTATTAAATTTGCGTTCCTAAGGCCACGCTACGCTATCATCATCTCGTTCCTAGTAGTTCGTCAAATTTATTTTGACGGGTAATGATCGGAAAAAACTTCTGTTCTTCCCTCCCCTACCCCCCCTGCCTCTCTTCTCCCCCTGCTTGCCTTCACCCGTCATTTTCGGGTTGACAGACTACTAGTCTCTGACTAGGAATGCAGTTAATGAGGCTCTGCCTCTAATATCATTGAAGGCAGAGCCTTCTAGAATTCATTCCCAGTCAGAGACTGGGAATGAGATGACTTGAGTTCTTTGGGGGATAAATGTTTTATGTTAAGTTGACACCAATGAAGCTCTTGCTTTACCCCTACCCGCAGAATCAAATAATTAAGCCGTATTGAGTATAAGTTGACACCATTGAATGAAGCATACCCCCATACTCAAAACTAACTAAGAAAGGTCTTTCAACTCAGCGGTGCGGACGGAAAGCATCTGTGTCTGATTCCCTCTTTGCACTTTTATCTGCAACGCTTGACCAAGGGTACTGTCTTCCACTACACCTTGTAACTGTTCAGCACTAGTAATTTCTTTACTATCAATCTGTACAATCACATCACCGCGACGGATACCCGCAGTTGCAGCCGGAGAATTAGGGACAACTCGCATGACTAAAACTCCTTTAACTTCAGGAATTGCAAACATGGAATTAGGATCATTGTTATTTTGTTTTGCTAATTCCGGTGTTAATGTCACCATTTGCACACCTAAATAGGGGTGAGCAACTTTGCCATCTCGTTGCAATTGTACAGCGATCGCCTTAGCCTTATCAATAGGAATTGCAAACCCAATCCCCATCGCGTCGGCGCGAATTGCGGTATTAATTCCAATCACTTCGCCTAAACCATTTAATAATGGTCCACCAGAGTTACCGGGGTTAATAGCTGCGTCAGTCTGGATGAAATCTAACCGTTTGTCACTGATTCCTACTTGAGCGCTCGAACGTTTTAGGGTGCTGACAATCCCCAAGGTAACAGTATTATCAAATCCTAACGGATTACCCACCGCGATCGCCCAATCTCCCACCTGAACATTATTAGAAGCACCCAAAGGGGCAACAGGTAAATCTTTACCAGCATTAATCTTAACTACAGCCAAATCTGTAACTTCATCAATACCTTTCACCTTACCCTCAAAAGTGCGACCATCTTTTAGACGGACTGTAACCTTATCAGCCTTATCAACTACGTGAGCATTAGTGAGAATTACGCCGCTTTTGTCAAGAATAAAACCAGAACCTAAACCCCGTAATTGTTCCGTCGGTGATTGTTGGGGAAAGCTATCACCAAAAAACCGCCGAAAAAATGGATCTTCCATCATCGGATCATTGCGGCGAGTAATCGTTCGTTCAGTATCAATTCTCACTACCGCCGCACCCACACGATTCACCGCTGCTGTCACAAAACTATGACTACCAATGACAGCAGTAGCAGAAGATGGTTTTTGAGCAACTTGTGTGAATGACTCAGTGACAGGATTTGGTCCCGGTTCTGCTGCTGAAGGTAACACCCGTAGGGAAGTGACAGTCAACACCACTCCCATAAAAATCGCTAACACATGGGTACTGAGTTGTCTAATAGACCGGGGCATTTGAAAAAATCGCATAATCACAACCTAATCTACAAGCCTAGTTTTTGCTGTTTCTTGATAAATCTATCTACATCTCATTCTAGTTTATTGACATTTTCACTCACATTTAAGTTTCGGGGATTTTGCCAAATCTTGGCTCAAACATGAATATTTCCCATCTGTCACTAATTCAGTAGCAGCAGTTAAACAACATACAAAATTCCTATCTCTCTAGGCTAAAATATTGATTAAGTAATTAGACAAAAATATTTACAGTCATTGCGAGCGAAGGGAAGCAATCACAACCCTTGGAATTGCTTCATTTCACTTCGTTCCCTATGGCTAACGCCACGCAACGCTTACGCAATGACATTGTGTAATTAATTCTGTCTCACTACTTAGAGCCAAAATGCCAAAACCAATATTCATAGAACAACTCATGAATGGAGCAACCCCCATCACAAACAACTCATCACCTGTATCAGAACCAGGCGAACATATCCACAATCACAGTCATACGGATCATACACACATTGATTCTGTTCATCCTCATGTCCACAGTGAAGAGTCCTTACGGCGAATTATTAACCGACTATCACGTATAGAAGGTCACGTTCGTGGAATCAAGACAATGGTACAACAAAATACGCCATGTCCTGATGTATTATTACAAATTGCCGCCGTGCGAGGAGCATTAGATAAAGTAGCACGAATTGTCCTAGACGAACATTTAACTGAGTGTATTGGTAGAGCCGCCCAAAAGGGTAATATAGAATTAGAAATTGAACAATTAAAAGCCGCTTTAGATAGATTTTTGCCTTGATTATCCATAAATATCAATTTCACTATTCTTTAAATCATCAACCAAACAAACCAATAATTCTGTTTTTACATGGCTTCATGGGGAATATTTATGAATTTGATCAAGCCATAAAACTACTAGTTGATGATTTTTCCCATCTTACCATTGATTTACCGGGACATGGCAAAACTCATGTTTTAGATGATGAATGTTATACAATGGCATCTACAGCCGCAGCTATTATCCAATTATTAGATCAATTAAAAATTGACCAGTGTTATTTAATTGGTTACTCAATGGGAGGAAGATTAGCCTTATATCTGACTCTGTATTTTCCCCAAAGATTTATTAAAGTTATCCTAGAATCTGCTTCTCCTGGTTTAGCAACAGAAACCGCAAGGTTGGCTAGAATTAAAAGTGATGCTCAAATAGCCAAAAAATTAACGAGAATGACAAATAAAGATGATTTTGATCACTTTCTCCATAATTGGTATCAACAGCCAATTTTTGGGGATATTAAAAATCATCCACAATACCAATCTATGATAGCCAGTAGATTAGCAAATAATCCGCTAAATTTAGTTAAATCACTGCAATTTATGGGAGCAGGTTCTCAACCTAGTTTATGGGAATTTCTACCTAAAAATACTATTCCTCTATTATTATTAGTCGGTGAGAAAGATGAAAAATTTATGAAAATTAATATGGAAGTTACCAAAAAATGTAACTTTGTTAAATTACAGATAATTGATCAAATTGCACATAATATTCATCTAGAAAACACTGTAGCATTTGTGCAAAATATGCAAAAATTTTTTAGTAGGGTGTGTTAGCGACAGCGTAACGCACCATTATCAATGATTTGGTACATTACAGATTTCTCCTTGTTGTTACAAAAGAAGGGAACAGGGAACTCTTAACAGGGAACAGGGAGCAAATAAGAAACACTCATTTGCACAAGTTTAAAGCTCAGTCAAAAAAAGGATGTTTTTAAAAGATGCGTAGCACGAAAAAAACAGCACTTCGACACCGCTCAGTGACCAGTGTCATTATTTCAATCTCATGTTTTTAAACATGAGTTTTTCCTGCGATGCACTGAGCTTGTCGAAGTGTTCCCTGCGATGCACTGAGCTTGTCGAAGTGTTGCCCGTTCCCTGTTCCCTCTGAATGAATTCTGGGCGCAGACCCTGCGCCCCTACGTTGCGAACTGTTTTCCTATTGCTGTTGCACTTAGAAATCCCAACTATTGACATCTTTATGAGTCCAACGATAAATTAAAGATTTAAAGGCGAACTCTGGTAAGGCTAACATTCGTTGCCACCGCCAAGGTTCTTGATATAGTCTATATAGCCATTCTAAGTTATTATTTGCTAACCAACGGGGGGCGCGAGTTTTTCCGCCTGACCAAATATCAAAACTACCACCAACACCTATCCAAATTGAGTGGGGACACAAATGACGGTGTTCAGCAATCCATAATTCTTGACGTGGTACTCCCAAACCAACAAATATTACTTGTGGCTGGATTTGGGTGAGAGTTTGCAATAACTGTTCTTCTTCTGCTGGGGAATGATAACCAGAATGTGTACCAGATATTTTGAGGGTGGGAAGTTGTTTTTGCCATAAATCTGCGGCTTTGGCGGCTATTCCTGGTGCGCCTCCATAGAAAAATATCGAGGTGTATGTTTGCTCTTGAGCTATTGTTTGTAAAAGTTTTTCGGCTAATTCAATTCCGGGAAAACGTTGAACTTTTTGTCCTAATAAATATTGTAAATATAGAACAACTCCTGCACCGTCGGGAATGACTAATTCAGCGTTTTTAATGATCTTTGTTAGGGGGAGATTGCGCTCTGCTTGCATAGTCATTTCGGCATTGAGGGTGACTACATGAGTCCCTTTACCTGCTTTTAAACAATCTAATAACCAGTTTGGATAATTACTCATTATATGCACTGGTAAGCCTAGTACGGGGAATGCTTGCGGGAATTTAAACATAGTTTTTTTAAAATCAGACTTTAGGAGAATGTTTGATAAAGATTAGTGTATCAAGTTTTTCCCTGAATGAATGACAAGAATTTGTCAAGTAAAACAGTTTAGGTGTTACAGCAATTCTCGGTTTCATGAAATACAGTGGAGGGCGCAGACCCTGCGCCCCTACAGGTTTTGCGATAGAAAAGTGTACCTCATAACATCAGAAAGTGGGGTTAAGATCCTCTGGACGATCAATATCTGCTAAAGTTTGCAGATAGCTCATTGATAAGTTTAACTTCTGGGCAATTTCTACTGTTTTTACAAATACTTGAGCGGTTCCCCAGGAAATATTTGTAAATAATTCTGCTATTGGTTGTTGTAACCCAATTAAATAATAACCACCGTCTAGGGCAGGACCCAGAACAAGATTACAAACTTTTAATTCCTCGAAGGCGGTTGTTAAAATTTGCGAGTTTAGATCAGGGCAGTCTGTACCAATGATGATGACTCGTTCTGCTTTTTGATTAAACGCATTGATGAGCGATCGCTCCATTTTTGCTCCCAAATCTCCTTCGCCCTGAGATTGATATTTTAAATCATTTCCTAACCAATTTTGCATTTTTTCCAAATTACCACCTGTAAACCGCACTTCTACGGATACTCTGGTGGTCTTTTGCAGTTCTTTGACCTGAAAAATAGTATGTTCGGTCATTTGTTTGTGCAAGTTAGCAGCACCAACTTCACCCAAAGCAGGTATTAACCGGGTTTTTGTTGTCCCAGGTTCTGGGTAGCGGGTAAAAATAATCAGGTGTTGTTTTGATGGTTTCCAAGATATCATTCAAAATTTGCGGCTATTAAAGATATGGCAACTATGGGTGCGGTGACTGCGCGAAGAATCCGACGACCCAAGGAAATGGGCTGAAATCCTGATTCTATGGCTATTTCTATTTCTTGATTTGTCCAACCTCCTTCTGGGCCAATGGCAATAATGATCTCATTTGCAGTTTTATTGATTATCTGCTGTAAATGAGGATAATCTCCACGAGCTTCACAGATATAACGATGAGTGGCAATATTTTCTTTGATGGCAGTGTTAAAAGCTACTGGTTGGAGGATGGTGGGAACTACAGCCCGTTCTGACTGTTCAGCGGCTTCTGAGGCTATACGCTGCCAACGTTCTAGTTTTTGGGGGCTGGGATTTAATAGGGTGCGATCGCTCAAAATAGGTGCAATACAAGTTACCCCTAACTCAGTACAACACCGGACAATTTCATCAAATCCATTGCCTTTGGGTAATGCCATCATCAAGGTAATAGCCACAGGTAATTCAGTTTTTACCTCCAGCGGTTCTAAAATCTCTCCTTGTTCCCCTTGTAACTGCGCTAACCACCATTTCCCCATACCATCCATCACAATAAATTTATCACTATCTCGCAAGCGCAATACCCGCAGCAAATAATGTTGTTGTTGAGGTGTTAATACAAGTTTGTTAGCTTGAAGTTGTTGGGGATGAACAGTAATGCGTTGAAGTTGGGACATATTAGGAGGAGTCAGAAAGTAAGAATAGTCTTAGGGACTTCCAAGAAATAAATTACCCTAATAAACGAACCACAGAGGCACAGAGGACACGGAGGAATGAGGGTTTGAGAGATTTTTTGCGTTAGGTAGCTGAGTGTTTTTTTATTTGGAAGTCCCTTAAATCTGGGAAGGTGATATACTGCAAACGGTTCATAAGTTTAACCAAATATGAAACCCCTCTGGTAAACCTCTCCAGTATTAAATGTTATTCCTTTTTCCTCTCTTCTTAGGAGAGGGTTAGGGAAAGGCTTTGAACCTTGTTCTTTGTATGATAAAAAAGTCCAGCTTCTAGCCGTTTTGAGTATAGGTCTTTAGACCGGAGAGTGTCAATGTAATAATGCTTGAAACCGCTGTTCACCGCGAATTTTAGCAAAATCTGGGTCGGTTTTCGCTAAATCTTGATATTTTTTGGGTACAAGTTGAATAGCTTTTTTGAGGTTATCAATTGCTAGTTCGAGATTATTTTGCAAGGCATAATTACAAGCCTTGTTATAATATGCTTGGTGCAAATTGGGTTGAATAGTAATTGCTTGATTGTAAGATGCCAAAGCTTCTTTGTAGCGTTGTAATTTAGTCAGAGCAATGCCTCGGTTAATCCAAGCTTCATGTTTATTCGAGTGAATAGCGATCGCTTCATTGTATGATTTAACAGCTTCTTCATAATTTCCTAAAGCCGTTAAAGCATTACCACGATTATACCAAGCCTCATCTTTATTTGGGCGAATAGCGATCGCCTTATCATAAGATAATACCGCTTCTGGATACTGTTGCAAAGCAATTAAAGCATTACCACGATTTACCCAAGTCTCCGCACTATCAGCTTTAATAGCTATGACCTGATTATATACATTTAAAGCTTCTTGATAACGATGGGTATCCAACAAACCATTACCTTGTAGTAATAAATTTTTGGCTTTTTGACTATCTTGCACCTCTGTAATTAGTTGATTAACATTGCTTTCCTGGGCAACTTGTTGAGTATTATCTGGAGAAGAATTTGCCAAATCACTACAGCCAATCGCCAGAAAACTAATTAAACTAGAGGCAATTAATTGTCGCCAAACTACCATGTTGCACCTACAAAAATCATATAATTATCCTAAAACTGATGGAAACTTCTAAGTCGTATCGAAATCAACTAATCATTACTAATTGTTTTTTATTTATGTAAACTCAAGATGAAGATTTGGATAAGGTTTTCATAAAGTATGAATATTATACCATATCTGCCAGAGTCAGATCCCCGACTTCTCTAAGAAGTCGGGGATCTTATTTATAGCTGTTGTGGCGGAGTCATTCGGTGAGTTGCCAAAAAAAAGAATCATCCCACATAAAAATTCTAAATGATTTGTGGTAAAATTACGTGCTTGTTGCTTGTGGAGACAAAAAAATTGATTTACAACCGCACAGAATCATAATTATCCGTATTTATCTGTGATCAATTATCCAGATTGATCTGAGATTGAGGATAAAGATTATATAATACTGTGAATACAAGTGTTTTGACAGCAATTAAATTGATAATGAGACGATGGGAGGAAACTAAAAATATGAGTATTGAACCTGACTCATCCAACTCAGAAATAAATCAAGCAGATGAATTAGCAACTGATGGTAGTGATCACTCATTACTAACAGAAGGATTAGGAAAAAAACAAATATTTGGACAATCTGCATTCAAGGCGAACATGAGCAAAGGGGCTACGTTTCTTGTGGAAAGTAACTCCAGTTTGCAAACTGCTATTACCCCAAGAATTTTATTATTTACCAGTTTGGCGATCGCCACAACTATCATTAGTATTGTCATTAATAACTCATTTCTGGGGATTGTGGGAACTTTAGCAACCTTGATTTTATCACTGTTAATCCTGTTCCCGTGGCTGCAAAATATTATTCAAGAATGGTTTTCACCTCAAGATAGAAATGTATTTATTGGCTTAATAGGAGTAATAGTAGCAATAATTGGCTTATTCAGATTTACTAATTTGGGTAGTGGTTTACTGAGTTGGGGAAAAAGAGTTAACTGGGATGCTTCTGGGACTTTAGCAGAATGGTTTGGAGCATTGGGACAAATTGCCATTGCTATCATCGCCGTTTATGTAGCATGGCGACAATATGTAATTTCTAAAGACCTCACCATTCAACAAAACCTGCTAACTGTACAGCAAAACATTATTACCCAACAGCAAACCATAGATTCCTACTTTCAAGGAATTTCTGACCTAGTATTAGATGAAGAAGGATTATTAGAAGATTGGCCACAAGAAAGAGCGATCGCTGAAGGACGCACCGCCGCTATATTTAGTAGTGTAGATGGCAGTGGTAAAGCCAAAATTCTGCGATTTCTCTCCCGTTCCAAATTACTCTCTCCCCTCCAGCGCGATCGCCGACTAGGAAGAGCTATTCTAGATGGTAGTGGTGGTTATGCCGAAGATCGTTTAGAAGGAGTGCGCGTCATTGATTTAGGTGTCATGTTAGCAGGTGCAGATTTAGCCGACAATGATTTGCGCTGGACAGATTTAAGTGAAGCTAACCTCATTCGTGCTAATCTGAGTAATTGCGATTTAGTCAAAGCCAACCTTGCCCGCACAATCTTATATGATGCCAATTTGAGCAACGCCGATTTAAATGGAGTGCGCCTATTTTATGGTTTACCTGAACAGGCATCCCCCCGCAGTCGCAGCGAACCACCCAACTACGAAACAGGAGAACACACCGGCGCAGTTATCGAAAATGCCGACTTCACCAACGCCCAAAGAATGTCCGAATCTACCCGTCACTATTGCTGTACTTGGTGTGGAGAAAAAACCAGACAGACAATTCCCGGTGGTTGTCAAGGGATTCCTAACAAATTGGGAAGATAAAATTTAGGAAAGAGGCAATTGACCATTAATTTAATTTTCGTAGGTTGGCTTGAAGCATGAAACACAACATTAGCGAGAGGATAGTAGGAGGTGTTGGGTTATGGCTATGGCTCCTACGTCGCCACGCAAGCTATCGCCACACTTCGTAAACGTCCCTCAGTCCCTCAACCAAACCTACAATAAATATTGTTTTACATAAAGGGAACGGTAGATCCCATTGGTGTCAACTTAAGCTCAAATCCCTACTACATCTCGTTCCTAGTAGTTCGTCAAATTTA
>NZ_VILC01000001.1:0-59029 GCF_009712065.1 Aphanizomenon sp. UHCC 0183
CGCGGGGTGCTGAAAGCCTATATATATGTAGTTTTCAAGGTTCAGTTGCGCGGATGGCTTTATGATAATCCATTTCAAGAAAAGTGTCAAGGAGTAAAATAGCTGAAACTCCTGCTGTGCAAGGTGCGCGGATGGGTGAACTCCATGAACTGCATGAAAAGCTTGTGTAGACATGATTTCAGGCATTTTTTGAGAAATTGAATTTTTTACACCCACCCCCCCGCGCATTAAGCGAAGAAAATCGTCTGATCACGGGGCTGTTCACCACCGATTCTTTCTATTTTACCAAAACAGCAAGCACAAAGGAAGTAAAAGCGAATGCTGTCGGTTTCAGGTTTTATGAGTTTATTGAGACGCGATAGCAATTTAGCATATTGAGTATCAGTTAACTCACATTCAAAAATACTATACTGCACCCATTGTCCATAGGATTTGAGGATACTATGGATTTTAGTACGGCGTTTATCCTCAGAAATATCGTAAGAAACAACAACATTCATAAACTGGTAATGGGTAATAGGTAATTGGTAATTGGTAATTGGTAATTGGTAATTGGTAATTGGTAATTGGTAATTGGTAATAGGTAATTGGTAATAGGTAATTGGTAATTGGTAAAAACTCTTTTCTGTCACCTGTCACCTGTAACCTGTCACCTAAATAGCTACTTCAAAAACAAAGGGGGATATTTATCAGTTGTTCCCATTAAATATTTAGCCAGTAATCTTGCTTGCAATTCAAAAGCCTCTCGATAACTACATTTACGCCCCATTACTGGATGTTTAAACTCCGATATTTTTTTCTTTTCGTACAAAGTTAAAAAAGTTTTACGTCCTTCTGGAGTCAGAGAAACAGCACCACTTAACGGTTCAGTTACAAAATCGGCTGGAGTTAATAATTGCTTATTCAAAATAGATAAAACCACCGCATCTACTACTAAAGGGCGAAACTCTTCCATTAAATCTAAAGCTAAAGAAGGACGATTATAGCGATCGAAATGTAGGTATCCTAAATATGGATCAAAACCGACAATATTCACAGCACTTTGCAGATCATGACGCAATAAAGAATAACCAAAACTTAACAATGAATTTACTGGATCTGTAGGTGGACGACGGACACGCTTAGTAAAAGAAAATTGAGAATTACGAATTAGACTATCAAAACAACCAAAATAAGCAGCACTACCAGAACCTTCTAAACCACGCAAGGAATTGATACTTTCAGTTGAATTAATTGCAGCAATTACCTGTTCAATGCGAGGAATACTTTCAGATAGATCAATATCATTAAATTCACGCTGATAACGCATCAAAGTTTGACGATAATTTTTTAATTTTCCCCTAACAAACCCTTGCACCAGATGAATAGATTGGGGGGTTTCTCCTGCTGCTTGCCATTGTGCCTTGCGAATGAAAATATTACCAGACATTTCCGGTTGTAATTGTCCTAAATAATGTCCCATTTCATCAATAAACGATAAAGGAATATGACGATTAATCAACTCATAAACAACAGCAGGAGAAAGTGTAGAACGACCTAAAACAACCACACCATCTAACTTAATAAATGGTACATCCATGATAATTTTCTTATCAAATTTGACATTAATTCTTTCATCAACTTTACCAATAAAAGAATCTGCCTGTGAAATGTAAAGAGTACCCATGATTAAATCCTCAAAATAGGTGACAGTTTTTAGGTGACAGGTAACAGGTGACAGGTGACAGTTTTTAGGTGACAGGTAACAGGTGACAGGTGACAGGTGACAGGTGACAGGTGACAGGTAACAGGTGACAGTAAATAATTAATTTACCAATTACCAATTACCAATTACCAATTACCAATTACCAATTACCAATAATTAATTTGCTTCTTGATAACGCCCCACCTTATCAGCAAGTTGTGGCAAACATCGAGAATAAAGACTACA
The DNA here is from genome assembly GCF_009712065.1 of Aphanizomenon sp. UHCC 0183. NCBI lineage: Bacteria > Bacillati > Cyanobacteriota > Cyanophyceae > Nostocales > Aphanizomenonaceae > Aphanizomenon > Aphanizomenon sp. UHCC 0183. The sequence continues at coordinate 1,931 of NZ_VILC01000001.1, forward strand.
ACCATCACAGCGTTTTGTTTTTACAGCTTTTGGCATAGCACCTGTAAACAGTAACGTTTGGATAGCTTCAATAGTAGCGATCGTACTACCTCGTAATTCTGGGGTAATTTCTACTAGTTTCCGTTGATGAGTTTGAGCATAATAGATATAGCCAGTATTGATATTTTTTCCTGTCATTTCCTCCAAACACAAAGCTTGAGCGCAAACTTGCAATTCATCATTATCCCATTCTCCCCTGCGTCCTCTTTTGTATTCAATAGGGTAAAATCCGCCATTTTCAAACTCAATCAAATCAGATTTACCAATAAGTTTATATTGCTCTGATTTCAAATAAATAGCGCGTATTTGCCAAGTTTCCTCACGATTTTGTTCTCCAACTGTGTGAACTCGTTCATGTAAACTTGTACCTTCAATTGTGTATTGATTATCAATAAATTCCCCTGCACAATGAATCAACCAGCAACGGTGAGGACAATAGGAATATTGATTTAATGAGGCAATATTAACGTAATCATCATCAGAGGTGACAGGTGATTGGTAATAGGTGACAGGTGACAGGTTACAGGTGACAGTAGGAAGAGAGTTAGTTTGATTTTGTTTAGTCATAGTTAATTAAAAAAGTTGATAAGCTGTTACGCAGCTAAATTTGATAACCATAATTTACTTGAACTTTATAGTGCGGGCATCTTGCCCGCTAGAATTATACAAACTAAATGCACAACAGCTTAGATAACAGGTGACACTAGGAAGATAACTACCTATGAATTATTTAAGATTCGATGACGAAGAGAAGTGAGCATTTTACTAATTTCTATAATCAGCGATAATGTGGGATTTGCTTGTTCTGAAGTTAGATAATTTAACCTAACTGCAAGCATTAAAAAAGTTTCGGTTTCCATTAATGAACCCTTAGCTATAGATAAAAAATGTGCAAAATCGTTTTTAGTTGTTCCTCTTGCATGACCTTCGGCAATATTGGCTGGAACAGATGCAGCAGCACGAGTAATTTGTGAAGTAAGACGATAAATTTCTGTATTTGGAAATGCAGATGCTAATTGATAGATATTTACTACCATATCCATTGATTTTTGCCACACAATTAAATCTCGATGTGATTCAATCTTCATAAATAACTCCTCTTCCCTTATTTACTTTTGCCTCTAACCTATTAACTCTCCCTCTTACCTTCTTTCCTCTTCCCTGTCACCTGTCACCTGTTCCCTGTCACCTGTCACCTGTCACATTATTACTGTCACCTGTCACCTGTTCCCTGTTCCCTGTTCCCTGTCACCTGTCACCTGTTCCCTGTTCCCTGTCACCTGTCACCTGTCACCTTCTCCTAACCATTCCCATTCCCATTGTTGTTTTTCTGCCAATACCAGCATATAAAGCAAAGTCAGCTAAGGCGTTAATTTGTTTAATTGTCGTTGTTTCTACATTGCCAAGAATGCGATAACTGATTTCACCTAAACAACCAATAAATTTATTGTCATAGTTGCTAATAACTTCAGTCTTGATATTAAAAGCACTGGCATAAATTGATTCAAAAGAAATATTGGTTAATTCAATATCGCTATATTTATGCCACCGATTTAGTAGACTATTGAATACAGATTCTTTTGTTGGTAAAACATTATCAAATGCACCTTGACGAAAAGCTACAGGTGTAGAAAAAATGAAATTAAGATTGCGTTCTGTTTCGCTTGCTTGTTGATAAAGTTGGGAATAACTACAAGCATTTGCCCAAGGTTGATTAGATTGGGGTGTACCCTGAATGCTAGTAATATATAGGTTAGCTGAACCTAAATGCCAAGGTTGTTTGGGGTTTATATTTAACCATAAAGGTGTCAGTTGACTAAATAAATTGTCATTTAATAAAGAAATACGCCACCAACAAGAAGTACCAGCAGGAATAGGATTTTGATGGGCATATTGCAAACTATAAGATTGGGTTTTATGTTTGTTTTGTATCTGCAATGGTGAGAGCGTAAAGGCTTTATCGGCGTTTGATTCGTGTAAGTAGTCTCCTAATTTTCTATCAACAGAACTCACTAGGTTAAGAAATAAGGCGTGGTAATGTCTACCTGTGAGGAAATTGGGGTAAATTGGAGATTGGGGGATGATGTTGAGGATGAGACTATGGGGCATAATTAATAATTGAAAGTAGGGTGGGCATTGCCCACCAATTACATTTTAAGCACGAAATCTGTATTGCATTTGTTTAGGAATTTTTACATTTTTGACAGCATCAAAATAGTAATATTCTCCTTGCATTTGCACATTTTGAATCAGACTTACTGGGGGCATATTTACCACATCATAACTAATAACTTGATTAGTAAACATGACATCCAAAGGATTTAAAGGATGAGTACAAGTAAATAAATCAGTTTTGATTTTTGGTTGTGGTAATTTCTCAACCGTAATTTCTGCTTTGCTCATCCATTTACCTAAACGAATCCATTTAGGTAATTTAATCTCTTTTTGAGCAATTAGAAAAAACTCAAATTGACTTTCTGGTGCAATTTCCTTTGCTCTTCCAAAACTGGGAATATTCTTTTGGGTTTTTTCCATTTCTACATGATAGTTATTATTGGCATATTTCCATGTATTGAGAATAGATGAATGTCTCAGAGAACGAGCAGGAGTTATGTAAATTCCTTGTTCATTTAAAGGAGTTAAATGTGCTTCATATTTTGGCACTTGTTCGGGACAGAAATAGCGATAAGAATCCTCTTCTGCAACGGTTGTTGAGTAGATTTGACTATCAACTAAACCGAGTGCATAACAGAGGGCGTAGTTATGAACTATTGCCTCTGTTTCGTAAAGTCTGCCAATTTCACGGGTGGCAAAATAGAGGCTGTCGTGTAGTTCTAATTTGCAGCGATAGATAATGGTCATAGTGGTGATGATAGAGTATAGATCCCCGACTTCTCAAAGAAGTCGGGGATCTGAATATTCAACTACTTAGTTTTAGTGGCTGTTTTCTTCTTGATATGTTTACTGGCATATTCTTTAGCTTCTGTATTAGCTTTTTGCAAAATTGATTTAATTCCTTCTTCGTTATTTGTGAGATTTTTAACTTCATTAATTAGAGGTATAAAAGCATCACCAATTAAATCTGTATGCACAATAAATTCATCATTCATTAAACTCTCAATTGCACTTTTAGCAGATGTAATTACATCATCTTCATCTAAGGGATCTGGAGATTTGAGAGTATTATTAGCCTTCATTTGATCATATATTTCTTGAGTCCACCGCAGGTTACTGGTAATTTCTCCATCAGCAAAAATAACACCAATTAACTCATTTCTAACGCGACCTGTACGGGTTGTTTGTGCGCCATAGTGACGAGTTCTGAGGATGTTATTCAAAACATACAGAAAACTCGCTTCTGTGGGATCTTTCAGTGTTACAATACTGGGAAAGAAAACTTGTGGTCTAATGTGATCTTGTTGATTAATTCTGGCTGTAACTGTACCTATTTCACCATCTAACTTCCCATCTGATTTCTTTTCTCCTTTTGCAGCCATTGTTCCATTTTCATAGGGTGCATTGAGAGTGAATGTTTCATGAGATTCATCAAAAGCTGTAATTGAAAATGCCGTATCTACCACAACTTTTGATTTTTCTGAACCAGAATCACCAATAGCAAAACCATAAATAATACAATCAGGATTATCCATTGCAAAAGATACGTTATATTCACATTCTTCTGCTGTCATAAATTCGTATTTTCGTAATAATTCCCGACCTACTAATCTTTCTGGTGTGGACTGTTTACGTTTGAACATTGAAAGACGGCTAATGGTGTTTCTATCTTTAACTCCGGCTCTAACTCGTGCTTTATTTAGTTCGCTATCTGTTTGAAATAAAGGGTAAGATTCGGTAACACGAATGGTTAAAAAGTGGGCATATTTTCCCATTGGTTTGTAAGGAATTTCTGATTGAAATAATTTAGCGTCAACGGTTTTTAAAAGTGCCATGATTTTCTCCTTGAAATAAATTTTTAATGGCGATGAGAGCAAATTAAATGAGAGTTTGAACGAGAATCCGCATTAAGGGGTCTAAGTCATCAGGAACACGATAGCTATCAAGTCCTTGATTGATGTGTTTATTAGTGCGATCAAGTTGGGCAAATTCCCATATTTTACCAGTAGTAACTGAACCGATAAGATGAGTTTGTTGTTGATTTTCTTGCCATTTATCTAGGGCAATTAATTCTGCAAAAAGCTGAGTCATACCATAATCTAAATCCTCTTTTTTAGCTTCAATTACTAAGAGATTATTTCGATTTTTTATCAGATAATCAAAGTAACCTTGTAGTTGTTCGCTGACTTTAATTTGATATTCAATTCTCACGTCAGATTTAGTATAGTGAACTAAATCTAAAATTATTGGAGAAATTAATACTTCTCTGCGACTTGTCTCATTAGCTAAATCAAAGTATGGAAGAATTTCATCAAGTCGTTCTTGCAACTCTTTTAATCGATCTAGGTTCTCTTGATATTGGGGTAGATTTAAACGTTTTCGAGTGAATGTATAGCCAAATTCTTGAGCAAAATCTTGAGGAGAAATGTGCATCTCAAAATATTTGCTAAAAGTATAAGACTGAGACGGATCGAGAATAGTCATAATCTAATTTTCCTCAGGTTCAATCTCAGTAATTTCATTAGGTTCATCTTGGGGTCGTGCTTTACGTTCTTCATCATCTGCTAGACGATAAAGAAATTCACAAGTATCTCGAATTAGGTTTAATTGACGACCTGCTAAACGTGCGCGATCGCCAGCAAATGATTTTTCAAAAACTTCTACAACAAAGTATCTAGCAAAATCTAAAATTGCTTCTCTTTCCTCATCACGGTGAGCTATAACCCAACGCCCCTCTGCTGTTGAGTTCCGTACTCTCTCCATCAGTTTGAAAATTTTTGCTGCAACAGTATCAACTAATTGAAAACATTCTTTTTCAGCTTTGATAATAGTATCGGCTGCTTCATCAATTGGTTTCAAGATTGCATTTGATTTAATTGGTTTTCCTTTGCTAGATTTAGCTCGATAAAAACGGCGATAAAGTTCCGTTAATTTCTTTGGATGATTCAAAGTTGATTTTTCTTCCACAATTAATTTCTCCTCAATAGAATCAAATTTTGTATAAGGGTCAAAACACGGGTAAAAATGATAGGTATAAAGTTTAACCTTATTAATGCTTGGAGCATCAATTTTTTGCTTACGCACCCACTCATTCAAGTAAGCAAAAATATAAAGTGGACTTGTCTCAAAATCTTTTGCAAGTTCGGCAAATTTACCCCAGTTAGGATCATATCCCGTCTTTCCTTGTCTAGCATTCACATCTAAATGAATAGCGTAAGCTGATGTTAACAGATTTAATGGTGATGGATAATTCTGATTTGTGTCTTTGTCTTTCCAACCTTCTAAGATATAGTCAAGGCGAAAACGCTCCTCTTTCAATAAAACTCTAAATGCTTGCGGCGCACTGTCGAGAAATACGCTTTGTTCAAATTCTGCACCATCTGTAAAGGGTGGAATTGGAGATTCTGAAACTACTGTTTTTACATCCAGAATCATCGGAAATGCTAAAGATAACCAAGCTGGCATTATCCAAGACTCTGTATCTGTTGGTTTTTTATCTTTACCTCTCACTTCTGGGGGTAAAGCCATGAAATAAAATGTTAGAGGCTGTTTTTCTGGATAAGAAATTTTGAAAGTGCGATCATTTCTGTTTTCTTTGTTTTCATCAAGGTAGAATATATCAACATTTTGATAACGTTCCAGTTCAAAGTTAGCTGTCAAGTCTTTACTAATAAAGTGATTACGAACTCCAGTATCAAAGCGAGTTTGTTTGATATTGTCATAGGCTTTATGTAAAAATGTGTTAGTTTCTGGAGTACAGTAATAGGTAGGATAAAAGTATAGATATCTATATTTAGCATCCTCAAATCTACCTCCTGTGGCTTGGGTTTGACTCATTAAAATCTGACGTAACATGATTTCAATGCCAGCGATACTGGATATATTACGTTTTGCGTTAGAACCTCCTAACATTTGCTTATTAGTATAAACTTGAGGAGCAAATAAAACTGCTGATTCCATCTGTTCTGTCACGGTATATGAAGAGTGAGAAATAGAACAAATTAATTGTCTTCCTCTACCATTTTTCTTGGCTGCTTTATAAAATTCAAACTCATCTAAAAATTTGTTCGGTAGTAAGCAATTCTCTCCTGTTTCTGGTAGCATGACAACCTGTGTCACCCAAACTCGTAAATCATGCCAACCATCAGGTAATTCATATTGATTAGCAATAGGTTTAATAAGTTGAGCAATATGGATGATTACTTCTTCACACACTGGACTAATATCTTCAATACCAGGATGCTTTTGTAGGTATTTTGCAGCTAAAAAATACCATTCATAGGCAACACCACCTGTATTTCCTTTTAGTTTGTGTGCTTTTAAAGTTTCGTTAATTCTTTGAATTTCCCTAATTACTGGTATATATTCAGATAAATTCCAGAGTTCAGCAACTTTACAAATTAAATCTTCTGCTACTAAATCTATTGCTGATATTTCTGGTAATGTTTTATTTTTTTTACGTTCATTTTGTCTTTGTTTACGTGCATCCTCAATCTTTTTAACTTTTTCTCCCCAAATCTTACGACTAACTAAATCACCAAATTCAGCAATTTGATCTATCCGAATATCATCATTAAACTTAAAGTCATACGCAGGTGATAAAATATTTTGTTTCTGAAACTTGATTAAATTATCACTACGATCTTTAGAAACAGGTTTTTTACCATCTTTCAAGATCCGTTTAGTGGCTTTCAAGCCAACTTCCATTAATTCTGGGGTATCGAAAAATAAACTGTAGTAATCAGCATATTTCATACCTTTACCATCACGACTAAATCCTGTTTGTCTAGCTTTCAGTTCACCAGCACAAAGTGATTTTATCTTCTCAACAACTCTTTCTGGTATACTTTCAATTTTTACAGGTGGAGCATTACGATCTGTTAAGTAAATGACACCTGTTGGTAGATAAAGCAGTGGTTCATAATATCTATTATCTCCTGTATTAAAATCTGTATGTGCTTCAATCAATGCGTTATTTACAACATTAGTTAACACACCACGATTTTCTGCAATACTGTGATAACTCAGTTTTAATTGTCTATTACTAAGTTGACCAACTATATTATTAATACCTGATTTTAAGGCATCTTGTGGGTGTTTAATGATAGATGCTAACCTATCAGCAAGACAAGCTAAGGCAGCAAGACATACTAATTTATCACCTTTTAATCTTGGTTTTAAGTCACTATGTTCTGAAAAATTCCAGTTTGTATCCCATCTTCTTTGGGTGTTATAAGCAGTGCAGAGTATATCATCAAGATACTCTCGATATTTCTGGTTATCTTGAGGATTAATTAAATAGTCTAGTTTTAGTTCACGAATAATTACATCAATGATTTCCCGATGCTCTAATATTGATAAATCACGGATTTTCTGAGTTTTATCTTTCTGAGCATCTTTATACTTTTGTGGCATTTCGGGAAACCGATCATAATCAAATTTCTCAAAATCATGTAAAATAAAAGATGCAATTAATAAGCGTCTTTCTGTTTCATGAATTACTCGTTTAACTGTAGTATTTAACTTTTCTAGACATTGTTGAATTAAATTTGCAGGAAATAAACCATTGAGTAAGTGAGTATTGAGAGATTGATCACCTGCATTACGTCTGTCTAAAGTTTCTCCTTGTTCTGCTAGTTCCTGTTCTTTTTCGTCTATCCATTTACCGCCTTTAGCAGTGACACCAATAGCGACTCGCAACAAATTTGGTAAAACTTCGTTGGCAAAATCTGCCATGATTTCATCATTAGGATTTTGAGTTAAAATAGCCTCTCTTAAAAGCTTGAGTGTGAGTAATTCACGCCCAATAGTAATATCACGGCTAGAAGGGCTAAAGCCAAAACCTAAATCTTCATCTTCATCATCATTTTCAGGTTCTAAATAATCTTCATCTAATTCATCCTGTAAATCTCCTTCTTCTTCATAATTGAATAATTCCAGTTGTTCTGCATTTTTATTTTCACGTTTTTTAGCCATTTTCAAATTTCCATTAAATTAACTTCAATTGTTTGAATTTATGAAAAAAAGGGAAGCTTTGACAGAATTTATTGCTTTTATAACTAGCGGTGAGTTTAACAAGAGACTTAACCAGCCATTTCTGGGGGTTGAGACTACCTATGTCTGTACTTAACGCCGCAAGCTACTGATTAGCTTCCCTTCGTACCTGTGAGACTCTCATATATATAATTGGAGAGTCTCTATAAAGACTAGGCAGTTTGCTCTACTATCATTTGGTAGCGGTAAACGTTATGAGCAATCCGAATAGTTTTGATATCGTATCCATCGTCTTTGCGGAGTGAATCAATAACAGCATTGAATCTCCAAGTTATAGGTACGAGTTCTTCTGGTGAGTGAGGTTGTCCGTCTGCCAGAAGTTGGCGTATACGTTCTTTTTTACTCATTTGCTCCTCTTAATAGGGTATTTGTCCAACGCTAACACCTCTTTTGTTACTCAGTCAAGGGATCGCTTCTCAAAATGTAGTTCAGACTTATTTAACTGTCAAATCAGCCAAAACTTAATGGTAGGGTTTTGTGAGATGTGGTACTTTTATATGTGGACGGGAGTAAGACTTGCAAAACTTGCGAGCTTCTACAACCCCTATTAGGGATTGAAATAAATACGTCTGAACTTACTGGCGTAAGCTTCTCCTCCGTCCCATCAGTTACAATCCCTATCAGGGATGGCACTTTTAACAAATCCATGCTTCACCCCCTGAACTCTTGAGCCGATAAGCAAGGGTATCTAAAAGTAAAGCTGACTGACCAAAAGCTACAGAGTAAGCAGCAGCATCATCTCTACCAGCTTCATCAATGGGATAGATTTGAAAGTGCATTGGTAGCTGTAGACGTTTTTTTGCCTCGTCTACTTGCATCCGAATAACGTAGCTAACTAAACCTCTTTGCTTTAAACGCTTGTTGATTGCAAAAATCCAGCGTGTAGGAGGTTCTTGCATTACCTGAAGCCCTAATAAAACTTGTACTTTTGCTGAATCGGCGATCACTCCCAAGTCTCCTGAATACGTAAACCGCCAATTTAATCTTTCTTCCCTGTAATCTTTTAACTCCATAAATGCTAGACAGTGTTCAAATCTTCCCTTGGGAATTGGTTGATTTATGTGTTCTGCTGTTTCTCGCAACCGTCGCATAAACTCTGCTTCTGTCATTGGTTCAATGTCTAAATTGCTTAAAATTCCCGGTAATTCATAAGTTTTAAACCTGTCAGCAATATTTTTTTCTGTCAAATCATATAAACCACACTGGAAGCCACTAGAACCTCGAAAACTAGAAGCATCTTCAGCAATTGGATTTCCTGTTTTATTCCCAGAAAGTTCTTGCCATTCTTCCTTCCATTTTTTAATACAACCTCTGACTTTACCTAAGTTAGTTCCAAATACCTGTTGACAATCTTTTGTAAATGCTTCCCGACTAGCTGCATATTCTGATCTAATTGTTTTATGATTTAATCCTTGGCTGCTACTAAGTAGAACTGATTGCACACCTGCCCATCTTCGATAATAGGCTCGAAAATTATTAATCTGGCGATATTTATCTCGAATTTGGTTATGAAAATAAGGACGATCATATATGCCGTTATATTCTAATGCTGGCTTATCTCCCTTGAATAGTTTTTCTACTAAAAATTTAGGTGTTAAAGCATAAGCAGTAAATGTATCAAAACTAATTTTATTGCCATCTTTTTCATAGCCATCATGTCTTCCTAACCTACCTAATCTTTGAATAAAGCTTCCCGCATCTGCTGATTCAAATATGAGAAAATTAATTTTAAAATCAACACCTACATCAATTGTACTTGTTCCTAATACTAAATCAGCACTTAGAGATTTTTCTTTATCTGTCTTACCTGTTAAACTTGTATTTTCCTCAACTCTTTTAAAGGGCTGTAAAAAATCTCTAAATAATGGAGTGAGACGCTTAACTGCTGCAATAGAGTTAAGAATAATTGCACCTTTAGTATTGGGATATTTTTGAAAATGCTCTAGAATAATATGGCGATTATCCCAAAGCCAAGTTTCACAAGCTTTGTAAGTAGATTCTAATTCAATAAACATCAAATCAATTTGTCTTGATACTTGTCTCCATCCATCTTTTTGTAATTTTTGACTCTGCTCTAAAGTATCTGGAAACTGATATTTATTTTTTGCACAAGGATCAATAACTTTAGGGTTAAATCCTGCTTTCTCCAAAAGTTCAATTAGTTGTTCATCCGGTGTAGCTGAAAGGAAAAGAAACTTTTTACGCCGATTTGTGTGGCGAATCAATAGCATTGTATTAATAACGCTGGCAATCTGTGGAGCAGAGAAAACATGAAATTCATCAAATATAAATAAATCAAATTTCGTATCAAGAGGACTCCATAATTTGTTAGGGCTATCTTTAGGAGTTAGGTAGGCGTGTTGATGAAGATAGTGAAAAATATCAGGATTAGTTTGGATAATTTCAGATTCATGAATGCGAGTAGCGATTGCTTCCCACTTTTTAATTCCTTCACTTTCAGCATAAATTTCTAATTCTGCTCCACTTAGCCTTGAAATACGTGGTTCATTATTTGGCTGGAATTGCTCAATATATTTATTAACTTGTGCTTCTTGATCACGCGCCAGTTCATTAGTTGGATAGAGTGCAATTGTATAACAAAATCCTTCAGGTGTGTCTCCTTGCAATGATTGTAAGTAAGCAACTAAAGTTTTGCCATCACCCGTCATTGCAACATCAATTACCACATCAATATCTGGATTTTGTAAAGCTTTTAATGTTTCAACTTGATGCCAAACAAGATTAAATCCATCTGGTAATTCTACTCCTTCAGGCGTGGGGACTGTTTGAGAATAAACTGGTTTGAGTTGAATACTGTAGTTTTCTGACATACCCTTAATAACTCTTGTGAATTTATGGTTAATTTATGTAACTATTGACTAGTGGAAATTTTTTATTTATTTTTTAGTCTTTTAATATTCTTCATTAGCTATTTCCTTCCAACTTAATTAAATAAGAGTTGATTTGTCTAACATAAAGCGGATATTGCTGTAATGCAAAACTAATTGCCATGAAAACCTGATTCGGATCTATATCATCATATTCATGAACCAAACGATTTCTTAAACCTGATGATGGTGCAATCTGTTTTGCTAGTTCGGGAGTAAGAATTTGATATTTACCCAATTCAATGAAAGCCTCAAAATTAGTGTAAGATTTTCCAGGATTGAGTTTTGACAATATATGATCATTGATGTCTATTGCGGCTTGAGTCATTAATTGCAATAGTCTTTCTGTAATTAATTGCTGTTCAAAACTACTCAAATAATCATCTAAACTAATACCTTCAGATTTTTTGAGGTGATCAAGATAACGACCTATCAACTCCAGTCTAGTTTCAATAATCACAGGTTCTATATTTGTCATACTCCCCACCTTTGTAAAAAATTCTCAATGTTTTCTAATTTAGTTTTTTCAATCTTCTTAATTTCTGTATTACTCAATAACACTCTTTGTTGAAATTTATCAAACTCATCTCCTGGTTCTTCATATAATACCTTTCCATCACGAGCTACAAAATGTGCTATGAGTTTTGAACAATGATTAAGTTCTACAATATCAATTTTGTCAGAATTTATTTTGAATATTTCTCCTAAAATTCCAGGTATTGCAAATGCAGCTAATGGATTATTTTGAATATATAAATTATATTTTTCTTCATCATATAAAACAGCAAAATCCCAGTCACTATTGGCGTTAATGTTACCTGTTGCTCTAGAACCAAACAGAACTAACATTTTTAAGTAAGATATTTTTTCAGGAATTTGTGAGGATAACTTATGAAGTTCTGTAATTGTCGGAGTATAATTTTCCATTTGTTTTTACTCTAGCTATAATAGTTATTGTACTATCTCCAAGTTTATTCAATTCCTTCTAACAATCTAGCAACCTGTTCTGGTTCAGGCAACTGATTTTTAAACTCTTGTGGCAAAGTCGAGACAATCTTATAAATTCCTTTATCTGATTCTGGTATTGCATACTTAAGAATAGTTTCATTTCGAGAATGACACATAATAATCCCAATTGATGGATTTTCATCTGGTAGTTGAGATACATCATCTAAAGCTGGTAAATACAATTGCATTTTATTCAAAAAGTCAGGTACAAATTCTCCAATTTTTAAATCTATAGCCACTAAACACTTTAATTGACGATGATACAATAATAAATCAATAAAAAAATCTTCATTATTGACTTTTAAATGATACTGGGTATTAGTAAAAACCAACATTCCTCCCATGTCTTTTAAAAATGGAAAAAGTCTTTTTAAAACTTCTTTTTCAAGCGGTGTTGCATCCTGTTTATTTTCATTACCGTAAGCAATACAAGCTAAAATGTCATCTCTTTCTATACTGGGATATGCTTCTAAAATTGTCTCTATTGTTTCTCCACCTGCAAGTAAGTCTAAAATTAGTGATACCCAAATTCTATGACCTTTAATACAAGGTTTTCCAAAACAAATATTTGGATCAATGGAAATTCGAGATAGTAAATTATTGGTCATAGTTTTTGATCTCACTAGCTGCTATGTTCAAGTAGTGGGAGTAGGAGAAACTACCCCCAATATGTCAACCCCCAATATGTCAGAAATTCTCTTTAAGCGTTGCTTATGGTGAGGGAAGCGATCGCTTTTGACTCAATTACCAGTCTATACTCATGCTGTTGTCCTTGAATACGGCGCTTATCAAACTGATAACCACGTTTCTTGAGGACGTGCATAGTTGCAGAAAAACGATGACTCACCTTTTCTACTAACTCATCTGTAGAATGCCAGCAAGCATCTGACATTACTTCCAGCATACGATCAGCTAAGTTTTCTTTCATAAGAACAAGTATCTCAATCAAATTACCCCAAAAAGTTATCTATTCACCTGGTATACAGATACAATAACTGTAAATAAGCAATATGTCAATAATGTAATTACATTTTGTAGATGTCCAGGAAAAAAGAAACAATTACACTGTCAATTCCCTCTGGTACAAAGGAACAATTGGAAGAAATCGCCCAAAAACTAGGTATTTTTTGGGGTAAGTCTCCCAGTATATCTGGACTATTGGTAGCGATCGCCCAACAAACACCAGAGGCCAAAAAACTGTTCTCCCTCAACTCTGAGCAAGTTAACGCCCTAGATCAAGCCTTCAAAGTTCTGATTGATATAGGTAAAATTGCGGAATCTCAAACTCTGATCAATTTGTTATTGGATTATGGCAATCTTGAAGCACCTTTACAACAGTCACTTATCCGGTTAGTTAACCAACCTAGTGATGCTTGGCGATTGCAAATAGATGAACTTTCTCAAAAAAAGCAGCCCTTTCAAATACTCTATGGCAACACTCAAGGCATAGACCTATCATTTACAGTTCGTTATGCGGAAATCACTTTTGAAGAAAAGCGTTTTTACTTAAATATTTGGTGTGATGAGACTCAAGATATCGCCAATACTGACTTTCCAGAACTCATACACAATCGCTGTTTACGTCTGGATAACATCAAAGGTGTTGTCCCAGTGAATGGACAATGGCGGCATGAAGGACTAGATTCCCTAAATGTATACTTACACTTTTATAGAGGTATGGTGAAAGCATATCAACCAAAATTCAATGATATCAGTAATGAAGAGATTGGGGAGGTACGTCAAGTGGTGAGAAAAGTATCAAACCCTTTTTGGTTATTGCGAGAAGTGATGGTTTATGGAAATGACTGTGAAATAGTTTCACCTGAAAACGTGCGATCGCTCATTCAAAAAAAACTCATTAACATGAGTCAAAATTATGACTTAACTGTATCACTCACCAGTTAATATCATTACATAGCCAAGGATTGAGAAATACCTTACACCACAGCGAAAACCTAGATACGCAATCCAGTAGGGGCGGGGTCTCCCCGCCCTCAATTAGATTACATCCAAACAATAACCGCTATAGTGTAGTGTGTGGAGATTCCTATTCCTGTTACAATAATCCCTATTAGGGATTGAAACTAACTGATCCTCACTACTAGCAAAATCTCTATTGGAGATTAAAAACGTAATGTTGAACATCACAAACGCCAAGTTGAGCTTTTCTGGCAATAATGCTCTTAGTGAAAACGAAGCGATGAGAGAAATTGCTTACAGCATGGACTTATTAATTCCTGGATTATACTTATGGCTACCAGGAATACTTATGCGTATTGGTGGTGATGTTCCTGATGATCAACCTTATAAATATCCAGGTAAGATTCACAGCAGAATAGGTATTGCTTTAGTATTGCCAGGGTACAAGATTTTTACATCTTACCAGGGAACTTATGACTCATTTGGAGAGGACTTGAGAAAAGGATTTCATTATTTGTCTGATTTAACCTCCAGATTTTAAAGCATCCACAGCTAAATTTAACTTTAAAACATTGACTCCAGGTTCTCCAAAAATACCAAGAAAACGCCCATCAATATTCTGATTAATTAAACTTTCCAGTTTTTGTTCTTGAACTCCCCTAGCTTTTGCCACTCTAGCAATTTGTGCCTTAGCACCTGCTAAACTAATATGAGGATCAAGACTAGAACCAGAAGTATAAACCAAATCAGCAGTAGGTTTTATACCTGCCGTCTGTAAACCCTGAAAACCATCATTTCCCTTAATCCGTTCTATTAATGCTTTATTACTGGGAGCTAAATTACTAGCGCCAGATATACCTGTCTTTAAAACTCCACTTTCATCCTTCCTTGGATCTGCTGTACTGTAATTAGTGGTACTGGGACGACCATTAAAATAGCGTTCAGAAGTGAAAGGTTGCCCAATTAAATCAGAACCAATAACTTGTTTTTGGCTATTAGTAATTAAACTACCATTAGCTTGATCAGGAAATACAATTTGACCAACAATAATCATGATCAATGGATAAATTAAGCCGCAAATTATCCAAGTGATTAAAGTAGCACGAATAGCCTGGTTAGCATCTCTAGTAAAACTCATTAAAATTTCTCCGGTTGAAACATTACAAAAAACAAATAAATAGACAGACTTAAAATTCCTACTCCTAATAGTCCTAAAGCCCAAGCTTGTGAACGAGAAAAATGTTCAGATGTAGCCGCATAAACCATTGGGGCAATAATTAAATTACTGCATATTCCTAAAAATAAATAAATCGGGAGTTGATGTTTGTGCATAATTTCTGATGTTGGGATATTTCTTTTCGTCGTTAGGCACTTGTTGATCCCCCCTAACCCCCCTTATTAAGGGGGGAACTAGAATCAAAGTCCCCCTTTTTAAGGGGGATTTAGGGGGATCTAAAAGTTCTTGATACATAACTAATAACTTTTCAAACCTCCTCTAGTTTAAAGGCAGAATGACATCAATTAATTTAATGGCAATAAAGGGCGCAATAATACCCCCAACACCATAAATAAAGATATTGCGTTTTAATAATTGATCTGCTGTGAGAGGTAGAAACTTTACACCCTTGAGTGCTACAGGAATCAGTGCCGGAATAATTAAAGCGTTATAAATTAGAGCCGAAACTATTGCTGATTGAGCGCTTTTTAAGCCCATAATATTTAAAGCATCAATCCCTGCTGCGCCAAAAATAGTGGGAATGATAGCGAAATATTTAGCAATGTCATTAGCAATAGAAAATGTAGTTAATGCCCCACGAGTAATTAGTAACTGTTTACCAATAGTCACCAAATCAATTAATTTGGTAGGATCAGAATCTAAATCCACCATATTAGCAGCTTCCTTTGCCGCTTGTGTTCCCGAATTCATGGCTACACCCACATTTGCTTGAGCTAAAGCTGGTGCATCATTAGTCCCATCTCCCGTCATTGCCACTAATTTACCTTGAGATTGTTCAGCCCGAATGACACTAATTTTATCTTCTGGAGTAGCTTCAGCAATAAAATCATCAACTCCTGCTTCCCTGGCAATAACACTAGCTGTAATGCGATTATCACCAGTGAGCATAATAGTTTTCACCCCCATTCTTCGCAGTTGATCAAATCTTTCTTTAAGACCAGGTTTAACAATATCTTTGAGATAAATCACACCATAAATTTGGTCATTTAAACAAACAGCTAAAGGTGTACCTCCCAATAAAGAAACCTGTTCATAAGCCGCATCTAATTCTGGAGGAGCTTGAGTACCACGAGAACGGACAAAACCTTTAATTGCATCTACCGCACCTTTTCTAATTTCACTACCATCAGCTAAATTAATCCCACTCATGCGAGTTTTAGCTGAAAATTCTACACCTTCAGCATGATCAACATCAACATCTAGCACTACTTGATATTTTTCTGCTAACTTCACAATTGATCTACCTTCCGGTGTTTCATCAAACAAACTGGAAATTTTTGCAATTTTCGCCACATCTTCCACAGAGTAATTATTCACAGGAATAAATTCATCAGCCATACGATTGCCTAAAGTAATAGTTCCTGTTTTATCTAAAACTAAAGTATTAATATCACCACAAACTTCTACTGCTCTCCCAGAAGTAGCAATCACATTAAATTGAGCGACTCTATCCATGCCAGCTATACCAATAGCACTCAATAAACCACCAATAGTTGTAGGAATTAAAGCTACTAACAGAGAAATTAAAATGGCAATACTTGCACCATTGCGTAAATTATTCCCTGCTTCTTCCCCAAATACCACACTAATAAAATTAGCGATATAACCAGTAAAAGGAGGAAGAGTAGAAACCACAATTAAAAACACCTGGGTAAGAACTGCTAACAGCACAGTTAAAGCAATTTCATTAGGTGTTTTACTGCGTTCCGCACCTTCTACCAGAGAAATCATTCTATCAATAAAACCTTGACCGGGATCAGCAGTAATGCGAATTACCAACTCATCGGAAAGTAAGCGTGTACCACCTGTAACCGAACTAGCAATATCCGTACCCGGTTGTTTGAGTACAGGGGCAGATTCTCCCGTAATGGCTGACTCATCAACAGAACCCATACCTTGAGTAACTTCTCCATCAGCCGGAATCATATCACCTGCAATGACTTTCACTAAATCCCCCTTACGTAATTCCGTAGAGTTAGTGGTTTCAATCACCCCATTAGGTAAAATTTTCCGAGCCATAGTATCAGAACGGGTAGCTCTGAGAGTATCAGCTTGGGCTTTACCCCTTCCTTCCGCCACAGATTCCGCAAAATTGGCAAACAAAACGGTGGAAAATAAAATCAGAGTAATTATCCCATTTAACAGTCGTTGTTGATTAAGATCAGCCTTAACAGTGCCAAATAAATTAGGGTCAAGAGTGACTAAAAAAACCACTATTGTCCCCACCCAAACAATAAACATCACCGGGTTTTTGACAGAAATGCGGGGGTCAAGCTTGACGAATGACTCACGAATAGCTCTTTGATACAATCCCCGCATATTTGCTTTCGGTGTATGCTTGCGAGATTCACGAGTTCCATGAGGAAGACGAAGATTATTTGTCATAATTTAATACTCTTAATTGCTCTCTGCGCCTCTGCGCCTCTGCGTGAGACAAAAAACATGATTTATTTAATCCCTTTAGCGATCCAAAATGCTTCACCGATAGGACCAAAAGCCAAAACCGGAAAAAACGTCAATGCACCCAAGATCAAAATTATTCCAGCAGTGACACTGGTAAATAATCCCGTATCAGTGCGTAAAGTCCCTGTAGTCAAGGGTACACTTGGTTTACGAGACATATTATCTGCTAGTAACAATAAGCCTGTAATGGGGACAAAACGCCCTGCGAGAAGACTAAAACTGGCGCTGAGGTTCCACCATAAAGCGGTAATAGTGGGTTTTGCTCCCATAGCTATGGCTAAAGGTGATGGTTGGGAGTCTCCTAAACCTTCGAGTCCAGAACCGTTGTTAGCTGCGGCTGAGGTATATTCATACAGCACTTGAGCAAAACCATGAAAACCGGGATTACTGATTCCTGCTAGTTGGTCGGGAAAAGCTAGGGTGATTCCGGCTGGTATCATGATGGCGATGGGATGTACTAAAAGAATCAAAAAACTGGCCAGGACAACTTCGCGTTTTTCGATTTTTCTTCCTAAAAATTCCGGTGTTCTGCCTACCATTAAGCCTGTAGCAAAGACGGTTAATATGAGGTAAGTAAATAAATAAGCTGTTCCTGTTCCTTGTCCGCCCCAAATGATTTGGAGAAACATATTGGCAAAGGTAACAAAACCGCCGTTGGGCATAAATGAATCAATTAAACTATTAATTGCTCCACACATTGTGGCGGTTGTCGCAACTATAAATAAGGCTGATTGCGCCCAACCAAATCTGATTTCTTTTCCTTCTAAGTTCGGTTGTGT
The DNA here is from genome assembly GCF_009712065.1 of Aphanizomenon sp. UHCC 0183. Taxonomy (NCBI): domain Bacteria; kingdom Bacillati; phylum Cyanobacteriota; class Cyanophyceae; order Nostocales; family Aphanizomenonaceae; genus Aphanizomenon; species Aphanizomenon sp. UHCC 0183. The sequence continues at coordinate 20,434 of NZ_VILC01000001.1, forward strand.
ACTTCCTAAAATGGTATTGATGGCTGGGTTGCCGTTATATTCTCCTATGGCGGTAGTGATAATAAAGATGATGAAAATTATGCCTACCATGCTGTAAACTAACCAGGCTTGTTTGCTGTTGTTGGCAAATATTCCATAGGTGTAAATTAGGGATGTGGGAATTAACAACATGGCGATGATTTCTATGAGGTTAGAAAATCCGTTGGGGTTTTCATAAGGATGGGCAGAATTGATAGTAAAAAATCCGCCGCCGTTTTCTCCTAGTTGTTTGATAATTTCCAAATGGGCAACTGGTCCGCGAGCGATCGCCTGACTAATGCTAGAATTTTCTAAGGTGGGAAATACTGCCGGTCCTGCTAATGTTTCTGGTACTCCCGCTATCATTAGGAATATTGCGCCTACTATACTCATGGGTAACAATATTCGCGTAATCGAACGAATTAAATCTACATAAAAATTGCCTAACGGTCTGCCTGTTAATCCTCTAATAAATGCTATACTTACTGTTAGTCCTGTAGCAGCGGAAGTAAACATTAAATAGCCAATTCCCCAAATTTGACTACCATAACTGAGATAAGTTTCTCCTGAATAATGTTGTTGATCTGTGTTGGTGAGAAAGGATATGGTTGTATGTAAAGCTGTATCCCACGTCATCCCACCAATTTGCGTGGGGTTGAGAGGTAGCCATGCTTGATTTATGAGGATGAAAAATATTAAACATCCCATGACTAAGTTGCTGTAAAATATAGCTGCTGCATATTGCCAAGCGGTCATATCTGGTTTACTATGAACACCGATGAGCAGGTAAATGAATCTCTCAAGTTTGTCAAATATGGGGTCGAGAATTGTCCTCTGTTCTTGGTAAATACGCGCCATATATTTTCCCAAGATAGGTGTGATGCCTACTACTATGAGTAGAGTTAATGCTATTTGTATCCATCCTTGAATCATAATTTTAGACTAAGAATATAGGCTGATTAGACATCTCCGCAAATTAAAGATGCTTGACTTGAAACCCTTGCAGAGACGTTCCATGTAACGTCTCTATCATCTTTTTTGGATATGTCTATTGAATAACCAATTTCTATAATTCATTAATTTCTGATTAAAAACAAGATTCGCAAGGTATATTTTATGTTTAGCTTAATGGATTTACTTAGCAGCGAGGAGATTCATATTTATACAGGTGCTAATTGAGCGATCGCTATTGTAACAAATCATCACTGGCTTGTTAAGCGATAGATTACGATTCAATACTTGTCAGTTAAGGAAATGTAGGTTGGGTTGAGGAACGAAACCCAACACCACCCACCAGAATATGATAATTAATGTTGGGTTTCCTTGGGTCAACCCAACCTACGGGGTAAAATCAAGATCATAAAACACAACTTTAATCACAGGATATTTATAGTATGGAATATCGCCGCGCCAATGTGGCAGGAGGAACATACTTTTTTACAGTGGTGACAGAGAAAAGACAAAAAATATTATGTTTACCAAAAAATGTTTCTTTATTAAGAGATGCTTTTGGTTATGTGATGCGGAAACATCCATTTATTATAGATGCTATTGTGATTTTACCTGATCATCTTCATTGTATTTGGACATTACCAGAAAATGATCATGATTTTTCCACGCGTTGGCGGTTAATTAAAAGTTATTTTAGTCGTCAATGTGAAACTATTTCACCAGAAAATATATCTGCATCTAGAAAAAAGAAAAAACAACGGGCTATATGGCAATATCGTTTTTGGGAACATTTAATTAGAGACGAAATAGATTTTCAAAATCATGTTGAATATATTCATTATAATCCGGTGAAACATGATTTGGTAACAGCACCAAAAGATTGGGAATATTCAAGTTTTTATCGCGCTGTGCGTCAAGGTATGTATGACATGATGTGGGGTGCGGGTGAGGAAATTATTTTTGATGATGATATTGGCAACGAGTAGGTTGGGTTGTAGCAAGATCCCGAAGGGTATGAAATGAAACCCAACATTTGGGGTATAATACCTACGGATAGTGTTGGGTTTCGTTCCATTGCTCCGCGTTCACGCAGTGTCCCGCAGGGATACGTTCACGTTCCACAACCCAACTTACGATTAAAGGTCTAATAAATTTTTATCATATTTACCAGTTACAGCAAATTGTCATCAAACCCGGAACAAGAACCCCACCCCCAACCCCCTCCCCGCAAGCGATGAGGGGGCTAAGATGTACCTCATAAGATTGGAAATTGCTGTAATAACCAGTATATTGGTGCTATTAAACCAAATGGCTTCCATATTTTACCATTTTTTATACCCGCATACTTGCCTTTACAATTTGCTTCTGAAGTATCACCTATCATACCAAATGCAGAATAAGCAAAATAAGCAACTGCACAATTCCAATTATTATTCCAAATTTGTAAGGCTAATTTTGTATGGGGAAATTTCAGGTTAACAAATTGATTAAGATAATTCTTGTAAGGATATACTTGAGGTAAATCAAAATGGGAAAACATCACTGCTATTCGATATTGACGTTTATCATCTTGATTAATTCGTAAATTTAATTCTCTTTCTAATACCGTGAGACTTTGAGCTATTTCAATATCATTTATAGCTGTAGCATCAATGATTAAAGCTAGATATTTTGTTTCTATTAATTGTTCTATACAACTATTTAACCAATCATTATATTGATTACTTTTTATATGTTCAGGTAATGATAATCTTGTCAAAAATCCTCCCGGATACATATTCAAACAACAAGAAATTTCTACCTGATTTTGATTAAATTTACTTAAATCATTATTGAGCTTAATTTTAAAGCAAAAATACCTTTCTACGATGTGTGTTCCCATAGGAGACAACATCTCTCCTTGAGCTAAAATATATTTAGCATCGTCTGCTAAACATCCAGCGTCGTAATTCAAACATTCAATTGAGTATGATGAGTTGGTTTTCAGTAAATTATTCAAATAAGCTAAAGTTGCTAAATAAGTAATTTTTCCAGAAGGTCTAGGTCCGATAATAGAAATGTGGCCTTGATAAACTTCTAATTGTGGAGAACTAGGAACATGGGAATTATCCACTAACAAATTCAACCATTGTATGATTGACTGAGGGCGAAATTTGTAATTTAACGCCATTCCCTTCATAATGGCATCATTCACTCTGTCACTGATACCAAAATTAAAATCTTTAACTGGTTTTAAGGTGAAATTTTGCAATCTAGCCGGTGCTGGCATTGGTAACTGTCCAGTCAACAAAGCGTATAATGTAGCAGCTAAAGCATAAATATCAATATATTCTCCCCGTTCTGCATCTGGTAAATACTGTTCAGGAGGTGCATAACCTGGAGTAAAATTCTGTGTATGTTGTTGAACTTCACCTGATACAAATTGTCTCGCAATACCAAAATCAATTAACACCGCTTCTTGTTTACCAGCCCGAATCATAATATTATTGGGCTTCAAATCTCGATGTAATAAACCCTTGTCATGAACTAGGGTTAATGCATCACCAATTTGTTGAATATATAGCAGTGCTTCCGCTTCTGATAACGCCCCTTTTTCAGTTATCCTTTTTCCTAAATCTTCACCGTTAATATACTCCATCACCATGCAAGGTAAATTATCTTCATCAAAGACATTTTCTACCTCCACTATATGGGGATGACGACATAATGCTAGTCTCAATCCTTCATCACGGAAATCTTGTTTTAATTTATCTTGATAAGCTATCAAATCTGGACGGTTTAAAATTTCTATTTACTCAAGTAGTTGAATTTTGTATCGTTTTATTGTGAGTAAATCTATCTATTTTTAGCTTGGTAAAAACAAACTAAGTAGGTGAACACAATAAAACCAAACTGTGTAAAGAAATGTAAAATCGCCCAAACCCTCTTCACTCTTGCCTCTTGCCTCTTGCCTTTTGCCTTGCCATAACGACAATTTTCAACGCTCACCTACTTAACTCGTAAGTTTCAAAGCAGCGGCTAAAATATCATCATCAGATTCCATCTCATCTAAATTATCCACCTTCATCTGTTCCATAATTTGACGATGAGTGATTTCATATTGAGCATCTACTAAAGTACGTGCTATTTGATAGGTGATTTTTTGCCAATCTTCAGGTGAAGCTATTATCTCTATATGTTGCAATGCTGTATAAGCCTCTGCTGGTAGCTTTGGTAAAAACTTCAAGGCTAAATTAATATTTTGTGTTGGTGTTTGTTCGGCTATTTTAGACAAATCTATCATCATCCCATCGGTTTCGTTATCAGTGTAAGTCAATCTAGTTTCCTCAGACATATAAATTCCTTATGAACTTTATGGTATAATAAAAACTGTATTTGATCTCAAGTTAGAAATTGCTAAAATTAAATACACCTAACTATATATTCATTAATAAATTATTTTATCAAATTAAATCTTATTTTGAAATGCTCCAACCACAAAACTTAATACGGTTATGTCTTGATCTTAACATCTGGTGTGCGTCTTTGCTATCGGATAGGAAAGGCAAGGAAAATTCATCCAGTCAAAGTTTAGTTACAATCATCAGGCAAGGCTATTGTGAAATAGGGTTAGTACAATTAATTATATCTTGGGGTATGATTAACCGTTTACGTTCAGTTCTTGAGGAACAGTTAAGTATTCCCATACCATTAGTTGATTCTTATCTATCTGCAATTATTAGTTATACCCAACTCGGATCAATTTATGCTTCCCCACAATTAACTCTAGGTGGTACTGGTGTAGTTGCTATTCGTGATGAAGAAGATGCTCATGTTCTAGAAACTGCACTCGCAGGTAAGGCTGATGTTTTAGTAACTGTTAACTTTAAAGATTTTATCTCTAATGATACGCGCATTATTCAGCCAGCTAGACACCTGATTTATACTGCACCTAATCATACTTTTCATATTATACATCCTGATTTAATGATGGAATGGTTACGCCAGGGTAATATCCCAGATTTGGATAATTTTAAATAACAAACCAGTCAAAAACTCATGGGTGTTGTTGGCTCAAAATGTAACACGATAATTTGTTCTGGAAGCAACCCAACACCACCCACCAGAATATGATAATTAATGTTGGGTTTCCTTGGTTCAACCCAACCTACGGGGTAAAATAAAGATTATAAAACACAACTTTATTCACAGGATATTTATAGTATGGAATATCGCCGTGCCAATGTGGTAGGAGGGACATACTTTTTTACAGTGGTGACAGAGAAAAGACAAAAAATATTATGGTTACCAAATAATGTTTCTTTATTAAGAGATGCTTTTGGCTATGTAATGCAGAAACATCCATTTATTATAGATGCTGTTGTTATTTTACCAGAAAATGATCAGGATTTTTCAAACCGTTGGCGTTTAATTAAAAGTTATTTTAGTCGTAAATGTGAAACTATTTCACCAGAAAATATATCTATATCTAGAAAAAAGAAAAAACAACGGGCTATATAGCAATATCATTTTTGTGAACATTTAATTAGAGATGAAATTGATTTTCTTTCATCATGTTGAATATATTCATTATCATCCTGTGAAACATGGTTTGGTAACAGCACCAAAAGATTGGGAATATCAAGTTTTCATCATAAAGATGGGTCAATCTCTACGAAAATTAGCATTAAAAAAAGAAAATTTGCAACTTACTGCTTAGGTGAAAATGTAACTTTAACAGAATCTCAAAAGGTATTTTTTCTTCGTTCATTAACAGGTGGTTCTCTAGTATAAAACACAATTTTATTTAAAATAAATTTACAGTTAACAAAAAATAAAGTTTTCTTATTCAATATAAAATGTTTATGATAAAATGAATTTAGTTTTATCAATTTACCAAAATTTTTGATAATGGCGACAAAAAATCTATGACTAATCTCTTACAACAAGCTTATGCTGTCGTCTCACGGCTACCTGAAGATGAACAGAATGAAATTGCTCAACTGATTTTCCAACAATTAGCACAGCGTCAACAACTACTGCATCCAAAGAATATAGATTTTATGCAGTTTGCTGGTATTGCGAATGCTGAAGAAACTATACTTTTACAAAACCTCGAACATGAGATTGAAGAACAAAGATTACTAGACTTGCAAAGGCAAATTGAACTGTGAAAAAAGCTTTACTAGATACTAATATCCTCTCATATTTTCTGCGAGGTGAAACACAAGTTGTCAAAAAATTCCGTGAATATCAACAATTTCACAGTTATCTAACTTTTTCTGTTCTTACCTACTACGAAATCAAAAGTGGATTGCTGTACAAAGATGCTAAAAATCTTTTGCAGCAATTTGAAATTCTTGCCAATAGCAGCGAGATTTTACCCCTTGATATAGATACAGCTAATGTTGCCAGTATTATTTATCAAGATTTACGTCAGAGAGGTTTATTAATTACTCCCCTTGACTTACTGATTGGAGCATCAGCAATTAATAATAAATGCGTTTTAATTACTGCTAATATTAAACATTTTCAAAATATCCCTAATTTAGAATATGAAAATTGGGTAACACCTTCAAACCTATGAATTTGTAGGTTGGCTTCAGGAACGAAACCCAACACCACCCACCAGAATATTATAATTAATGTTGGGTTTCCTTGGGTCAACCCAACCTACGGGGTAAAATCAAGATTATAAAAAACAACTTTACTCTTGCCTCTTGCCTTGCTATAACGACAATTTTCAACGCCAACCTACTTAATGGCGACAAAAAATCTATGACTAATCTCTTACAACAAGCTTATGCTGTCGTCTTACGGCTACCTGAAGATGAACAGAATGAAATTGCTGAACTGATTTTCAATGTTTCCTGCTAGAGAACTCCACAAAAAGAAATGCCCAATGTCATTCTGTTCGCGCAGCGTGCCAGAGGCATTACGAAACGAAGTGTAGCGAAGAATCTCTTGAGATGCTTCGTTTCGCTATGGCTAACGCCACGCTCCGCGAACGCTACACTCAGCATGACAAAACAGGATCATTTATTTTGTGGCTTACTGCTAGATATTTCTGTTGTTAACATTGATGTAATATACCGTAGGCATAGCTCTGATGTTGTTGCACTTTGATAAATTCTCGCTCCTGAACTGAAAATTGACTTTTTTGCCTATTTTACTTGTGTACTAATTACTAAGGAACGCAAATTTAATAACCTGCAATTCTGATGTAACCTGGAATGGTGCGTTACGCTGTCGCTAACACACCCTACTTTTGCACCTTATTTAATTCACATTCCTAAGAATTACAATGCCATCCGTAAACCAACAATTATTTTCCCAATCTGGATTAAATTTGATTGCATTCACAGTTTCTCCGTCTTGTCTTTTACAAGTTGGTACAGTGTCTATGCTGATATTAGTTATAGCTCAGAAAGCTACAAGCGAGGCATTAATCAGCCTGGGTGAAGCAAGTGAAGAATTATTACGAGGCGATCGCCTACCTGTCCTTCCTTTTCCAGATGGTTATAAATTAGACAAGGATTAGAAATCATCCGTAGAACTCAAGCGTATTTTCATGATGAATGCCCAGAATATGCCCCAATTACCAATTCCCTCCCACTTTAACCCTGCAAAAGTCGGTGAAGTTTGGCGTGTACCTTATCAACAACGTGCTGCTGAATCTGAAACTTATGCCAAACAACAAAACATTCCATCAGCAGCTTTAGATAAAAACCGCATTTGTCTATTATTAATAGATGTCCAAAATACCTTTTGCATTCCCGATTTTGAATTATTTGTAGGCGGAAAAACTGGAATTGGTGCAGTTGAAGATAATCAAAGACTGTGCGAATTTATTTATCGCAACTTGCGAATAATTACCAAAATTATTCCCACACTAGATACTCACACAGCCATGCAAATCTTTCATCCTATATTCTGGGTAAATTCCCAAGGAGAACACCCAATACCTGCCGCAACCAACATTACACCCACAGATATTGAGAACGGTATTTGGCAAGTTAATCCAGCGGTTGCTAATAGTCTCAATAATGGTGATGATGACTTGTTAGCAAAACAGGCTTTTCATTATGTTCAACAACTTAGCCAAGATGGAAAATACCCGTTAACAGTGTGGCCTTATCATTCCATGTTAGGTGGAATTGGTCATGCTTTGGTTGCATCAGTAGAAGAAGCAATATTTTTTCATAGTATCGCCCGTCAAAGTCAAACCCAATTTGAATTAAAAGGGGAAAATCCGTTAACAGAAAATTATTCTATTTTACGCCCCGAAGTTTTGACAGGATTTGATAATCAGCCAATTGGACAAAAAAACACAAATTTAATTAAACAACTTTTAGAATATGATGCGGTGATTATTGCGGGACAAGCTAAAAGTCATTGTGTTGCTTGGACAATTGACGATTTATTAACAGAAATTAAACAGGTAGATCCCACCCTCACAAAGAAAATTTATCTTTTAGAAGATTGCACTTCTCCTGTTGTCGTTCCTGGTGTAGTTGACTATACGGAACAGGCTAATAACGCATTTGCCAGATTTGCCGAAGCTGGAATGCACATTATTCAATCAACTGAAGAATTAGTCATTAGTCATTGGTTTTAGGTATACTCAAAACGGCTTGATTGTTTGATTCTAAACGTAGGGGTTTAGCAGTGATAATTGGTGTCAACTTAACGTAAAACCCATACCCCGCCTGGGAATGAATTCCCAGTCTAATAGCAAAAGTTGTCTTTTGATGACTAAAAATCCCCAGTCTAAGTAGGTGAGCGTTGAAAATTGTCGTTATGGCAAGGCAAAAGGCAAGAGGCAAGAGGCAAGAGTGAAGAGGGTTTGGGCGATTTTACATTTCTTTACACAGTTTGGTTTTATTGTGTTCACCTACTTACTTTAGAGGATGTTTGAAAAGTGGTATTCCGTAATTTTCATCACATTGCTACCCCCCTTAGTCCCCCCTTGTAAAGGGGGGAAACAATAAAAATCCAGTTCCCTCCCCTTTACAAGGGGAGGGTTAGGGAGGGGTAAAAAATATTTGATACATCAACCATAACTTTTCAAACACCCTCTTAGAGACTTCCAAGAAATAAATTATCCTAAGAAACGAACCACAGAGGCACAGAGTACACAGAGAGAGAATTTCTGTATCAGTTTTGGGACATTTTTTTATTTGGAAGTCTCTTAGTAAACTTTACTTAGGAATGTGAATTAAATAAGGTGCAAAAGTAGGGTGTGTTAGCGACAGCGTAACGCACCATTCCAGGTTACATCAGAATTGCAGGTTATTAAATTTGCGTTCCTTATTAGCCCGGAAATTCATTTCTGGGTGGGTGTGGAAGCCAACAAATAAGCCATCTGTAGCCTAAGTTGACACCTATGAGCTTATGCTTTACCCCTACACATCTGGGTTCTTTGTCATTTGGCAAAAGTTTAAATCTCATCCGTGTTTAGTATATTTTCAAAATAGCAAGCCATTTTTACTCCTGACTCCTGAATTATTATTGTATACTGATATGCTCAACAAAATTAAAGAATATTTACAATTACACTAAAGCCCATAAAGTCTTGACAAAACATAGAAATAATGTGTTAGTATAGGTAGTATTGACAAATATACCGCCCAAAATACACATCAATATACCAAATACATTAATCAGATCAAAAGGATTATGGGATGCCGACTGAAAATTTTTTTAAGTGATGAAGAAAAGTTAACTTTAGAAGAGTTGAGAAAGGCTAAGGATGTTCCTCAACGGACAAAAGACCGCGCTCAAGTTCTACTGTTGAATGCTCGTGGATTAAATAACGAACAAATTGCTCAAGGCTTAAACTGGGCAGTTTCTACAGTCCGTCAGACCCTACATCGGTGGCGAAAAATGGGTTTAGCCGGATTATGGGATGCTCCAGGTCGAGGCGGAAAACCTCGCTATTCGGAAAATGATTTAGAGTATCTAGAAAACTGTCTATTTGAAGAACCTCAGACTTATAGCTCCAAACAACTAGCCAAAAAACTAGCATCTGAACGACAAGTTTACTTGAGTCCTGACCGACTCCGCAGAGTTCTGAAAGCCAGAGGCAAGGGACAGGGGGCAGGGAGCAGGGAGCAGGGAGCAGGGAGCAGGGAGCAGGGGGCAGGGAGCAGGGAGCAGGGAGCAGGGGGAAATGACAAATGACCAATGACAAATGACCAATGACAAATGACCAATGACAACTGACCAATGACAACTGACCAATGACAACTGACCAATGACAACTGACCAATGACAACTGACCAATGACCAATGACAACTAAGTATTTATTTCTAAAAAATAGGGTATTTTAATTACAAGAAAGAGGTAAAAAAGAAAAAAAATCCTGAAATCTATATAAATTAATAGTTTCATCTATCCACTTCGGGCTACAACACCTTAGAATGATTCATTGAAAAGTCAAGTCAATCGTATTTGCAGCGGTTCTGAGTGTAAATACTCTCAGGGAACGATTTTTGTATTTCTACAAACAGAGATTTAGGTAAAGATGCTTTAATAGTGCATCTTGAGAAATAATCTCTGATAAAACTTTAGGAGTTTAACATGAACAAAGGCGAATTAGTTGATGCAGTAGCTGAAAAGGCTAACGTTACCAAGAAACAGGCTGACCAAGTTTTGAGTGCTGCCATCGAAACTATTGTGGAAGCGGTTTCTTCCGGTGATAAAGTAACATTGGTGGGATTTGGTTCGTTTGAATCACGGGAACGCAAAGCCCGTGAAGGACGTAACCCCAAAACGAATGAAAAAATGGAAATTCCCGCTACCAGAGTTCCCGCTTTCTCTGCTGGAAAACTGTTTAGAGAAAGAGTAGCACCCCCAAAAGAGCCAAAAGAGTAAGTTCAGTTATAGGAAAAACATTTTTGATGCCACAACAAGCACACGGGGGAAATTTGGCTTGGGCAGCAGCGCTGGCTGGCTGTTCCCCTGATGCTATTGTGGATTTCTCTGCCAGTATCAGCCCGTTGGGACCACCAAATAGTGTGATTACGGCGATTGTGTCTCAACTAGGTAGTTTGAGGAATTATCCTGACCCAGAGTATGGTGAATTACGACTTGCTCTGAGTCATTTTCATGAATTACCTACTGAGTGGATTTTGCCGGGTAATGGTTCAGCAGAACTATTAACTTTGGTGGGTAGAGAATTAGCACAATTAGCAGCAACGGTTGTACTAACTCCAGCTTTTGGCGACTATTACCGCACTCTTGCGGCTGATAATGCTAAAGTTCTGGAGTTTCCTGTGGATTTGGTAACGGGGAAGGGGAATATTTCTCTATTGCCAGATTTCGGGCTGGAGACTTCAGGTTTTGGGTTATTGCTGAATAATCCCCATAATCCAACGGGAAAGTTATTCTCACGGGAATCTGTTTTACCATATTTGAAAAAGTTTGCTTTGGTGGTGGTAGATGAAGCGTTTATGGATTTTTTGCCGCCAGAAGAGGAACAAAGTTTAATTGGGTTGGTGCAGGAATACGAGAATTTGGTGATTTTACGATCGCTCACCAAATTTTACAGTTTACCAGGGCTAAGATTAGGATATGCGATCGCTCACCCTCAACGTTTAGCTAAGTGGAAATCATGGCGAGATCCTTGGCCTGTGAATACTTTAGCAGCCGCCGCAGCGATCGCCGCCCTCCAAGATACAGAATTTCAAAATCTCACCTGGAAATGGCTGCCAGGGGCGAGAAATCAACTATTTCAAAGTCTAGCCTCAATTCCTGGTTTAACACCCATAGAAGGCTCTGTTAACTACCTATTGGTAGAATCTCAACGACCTACTTCCCAGTTACAACAAAATTTGCTTCGGCAACACCAGATTTTAATTCGTGATTGCTTAAGTTTTAAAGAATTAGGCGATCGCTTTTTCCGTGTCGCAGTCCGTACAAAAGCTGATAATCAATGCCTATTAACAGCACTTGAAACAATTCAAAATCAATAAGTAAGTAGGTTGGCGTTGAAAATTGTCGTTATGGCAAGGCAAAAGGCAAGAGGCAAGAGGCAAGAGTGAAGAGGGTTTAGGCGATTTTACATTTCTTTACACAGTTTGGTTTTATTGTGTTCACCTACTTAGTCGGACAAAATTAAATTCACTCGTTGAGAGAGGGAACAGGGAACTCTTAACTGGGAACAGGGAACAGGGAACAGAAAAATCAATTGTGTAATTAATTCTGTCCCATTACTTAGCAGGAGTTCAGGAGGTAGGGGCGCAAGTCCTGCGCCCATTCAGAAGTATGGCTAACGCCACGCTGCGCTATCAGAAGTTCAGGAGGAAGAAGGAAGAAGGGAGAAGGAAGAATAAAATTACCCAATGACAAATGACAAATGACAAATATTGATTACGATATCGTTATTATTGGTGGCAGTATTGCTGGATACCAAGCTGCTTTAAGTGCTACTCAGCTACACGCTAAAGTTGCCTTGATTGTCAGCGCAGATTTTACTCATAACTATAATTTAAATTATCAATACATACTCAGCGAAATTAGTCAAACTACCCAGAAATATTATAATTTAGTAAATCTAGGAACTTACGAAAAAAATATTCACTTAAATCTGGAATTTCTGAACTGGAAAAAAGGAATGTTTTATGCAAATGCTGTTGCCAAAAATATTAATCAAATACATTCTTTGGCGAATTTAGCTGCCCAAGGAGTTGATATTATTGTTGGTAATGGTCAATTTCAATCTTCTCCTCAATTAAGTTTTACAGTTAATGAAAGACGCTTATATAGTCGCACTTACTTACTCGCTAATGATTCTCGTCCATTAATTCCTGATATTTCAGGATTAGATACTATTAAATATCTAACTTTAGCTAATATTTGGCAATTTTTAGAAAAAACCACATTACCCGAAAATTGGGTGATAATTGGTGGTATTCCTCAAAGTATAGAAATAGCCCAAGTTTTAGCCAGATTTGGTTGTCAAGTCACATTAATAGTCAAATATTCTAGCATTTTGCCTAGTCTTGATGCAGAAATAGCCAAATTACTAACAGCACAATTAGAAATTGATGGTGTACGGATTTTAACACAAACTCAAGTTACCCAAGTCCGACAAATAGATCATAAGAAATGGGTACAAGCTGGAAATCAAGCCATTGAAACCGATGAAATTTTCATTTGTGCTGGACAACAGCCAAATTTAGAGTATTTGAATTTACCAGCGGTGGGAGTAAAATGGCATCAATACCGCTTGGTTGTCAATGAAAAATTACAAACTACAAATCATCGGATTTACGCTTGCGGTGATGTGCTAGGTGGTTATGATATTCAGAATATTGGTAATTATGAAGCTAATATTGCTGTAAAAAATGCCCTATTCTTTCCCAAACTAAAAGTTAATTATGAATTTGTTCCTTGGGGAATATATTCTCAGCCCAGGGTAGCACAAGTTGGTTTAACAGAAAAACAAGCTAAAAACCAATATTCTCAAAAGCAGGTTTTAGTTTTTAAGCAATATTTTAAAACAGCCACGGCGGCACAAATACAAGGAGAAATTACAGGTGTTTGTAAATTAGTAGTTTTGGAAAATGGAAAAATTTTGGGATGTTCTATATTGGGAATAGCAGCAGAAGAATTAATTAATTTAATTAGTTTAGCAATCTCACAAAATATGAAAATTCAGTATTTGGCTAAATTATCACCTATTTATCCCAGTTTTTCCGAAATTCTTATGGAAATAGCGCGAGAATGGCATAGACAGAGAATTAATCAGAACCATACTTTTTCAGAATTGCTACTAAGTTTCTTTAATTATCGTCGTGATTGGAATTTATAGTGGATTATGGTTGAGTGTAGCAAGAATGATTGAGTGTCCAATACCTAGTAAGTAGACGACCTATACTTATCAATTCACTATTTTGTTGTTCTGTCATCTGTCAATGCGTAACTTCTATAATCAAACAAATGTTAGGGAATAGGGAATAGGGAATAAGAGGTCAGGGAGAAATAATTTAATAACTAATAACTAATGACTAATGACTAATGACTAATGACTAATAACTAATGACTAATGACTAATGACTAATGGTTTTAACTCGACTGTACCCCAAGGCAAGCTAGAATATAGAGGGATAATTCCCCTATTCAAATTATTAATTAAACAGAATTTTATGGATATTCAAAATGCCCTTGATACCATTAATACTTACCAATGGAACAGTGAGCAATTAAAGGGAACTGCTATTTTATCGGTTTATGCCCTCAAGGGGATTGTTGGCTATGCAGCAAGCCAAAATAAACCAGTAGAGAAATTGTTACCTATGGAAATTGTAGAGGCTAAGTAGTGAGACAGAATTAATTACACGATGTCATTGCGTAAGCGTTGCGTGGCGTTAGCCATATGGAACGAAGTGAAATCAAGCAAACGCAAGGGTTGTGATTGCTTCCCTTCGCTCGCAATGACTGTAAATATTTTTGTCCAATTACTTATCAAATTGGTGGATCTTACAGTTCCTCAACAGTCTATTTAGTTTGAATGCTCAAAAAGTTAGTTTGAATGGGAACTAGCTTTATACCAAATAGATTTTCCTACACCAATTTCCAGTATGCTAGATATGAAACCAGAAACCCAACTAACCAGATTTATGGGGAAAAAGATTGTTACTAGGACTTACGCACTGTACAAATTAACCATGATGTGCATGAACGAAAATCCGTCGTTTCAGGCTTTTGGCGATTAACAATCCCCTGTTTTACCAGAAACATCAACCCCAAATGGCAATAACGGGGGGAAAATAGATTCTGTTGAGGATGGCACACCAGCTATGGTAACACCAGAACCAGCAGAGGAAGTTGTTAACAACGCGTTACAGAGCGCGTTTGTTGGGAATGGCACACAGCTAGATCCAGTTTCAGGAGAACCACTGCTTCAAGGTAGTAATAATGGGTGGATAAGTGGCTCTGTTGATAATTTAATACCGGATACTGAAATACCAGAACCTGCACTCCGAAGTGTTAATTATGGGCAAGAAAATACCTTTGTTGACAATTCTACTGCTGATGAGGACTTAAGAATCGAGGAACTCAAGCGGGTAACAAATTCGTCTATATCTCGACTCAACTCGGTCTAAAATCCAACCAGTAAGCTAAATACTGAATTAACTCATGAACTTAACACGAACAGAACAGTATGACTTTCTCCCTCGTTTCTACCGTCTTGCGATCGCTAATATTCTTTCAAACCTGATGATTCCTCTAGCGGGTTTAATCAGTGTAGCTTTTTTGGGTCATCTGCAAGAAATTGATGCCTTAGCAGGGGTTTGCATAGCTAATATCTTGTTTAACCTCGTCTATTTGATTCTTGAGTTCTTACGTATGGGAACCACTGGGTTAACCGCTCAAGCTGTGGGAGCAGATGATCAAGAGGCTGCACTGCTAGTGGGACTACGCAATGGCTTAATCGCCTTGGGATTAGGTATCGTACTGTTAATTTTGCAGTATCCTTTGCGAGAGGTAGGTTTTTCGCTCTTGAGTGCTGATATTGATGTTAAAGCTGCCGGCATTGACTATTTCAATGCTCGCATTTGGGGAGCACCTGCTGTTTTACTGAACTTCGTTCTCATTGGTTGGTTACTGGGACGAGAGGAGAATAGTAAGGTTGTGGTACTTTCAGTTATTGGCAATGCAGCCAAGATAATTTTAGACTACTTATTTATTATTCAATGGGGTTGGAATAGTGTGGGGGCCGGAGTATCTCAAGCATCTAGCCAATACTTAATGTTGTTTATCGGCATCCTTTTAGCTAGTCGGAAAGTTCAGTGGCAAGAAATCCGCGCAGTTAGCCCACAAATCATGGATTTTTCAGAGTTGAAAACTATGTTGGCTCTCAATAGAGATATCTTGATTAGAACTATAACTGAGATGTCTGTCTTTACTATTTTTAGTAATCTGAGTGCCATGATGGGAACGATACTCTTTACCCAAAATTCTTTATTAGGACAGATAACACATCTAAATGTTTACTTAACTAACGGAATGGGATTTGCTACCGAAACCTTAAGCGGAAACTTGAAAGGTAAAGATTCAAAAGAGAAATTGTTACCCTTGCTGAAAGTTTCAATTGCCAGCAGCTTATTGATAGGACTCACTGTAGCTACAATTTGTGTTTTCTTTCCCCAGGCTGTCTTTGGCATATTAACCAACCATACGGAAATTACTGAACATATTGATACCTATATTTGGTGTTTATGCTTCATACTTATATTCAATTCTGTTGCCTCAATGCTGGAAGGATATTTCTTAGGATTAGCAGAAGGGAAAATTGTTCGTAATGTCAGTTTGATCTCTGCTACTTTGGGATTTATCCCATCAGCTATAGCAGCTTGGTATTTTCACAACAACTATCTTTTGTGGCTATCCATTATATTATTTATGTTTGCCAAAATGGTGACAATGCTAGTGTATTTACCAAAATCTTTGAGTAGTGATACTGAAGTTAATGCAGTTTCTCTGACAACTGTTGAAAATTAAATCGGCTTAAAGAGGGAAGTGAGTTATACCAATTTTATGTAAGGCTGCACAGAATCATGAAATCCATTAATTCATCCGTATTTATCTGCATACCCTATGGCTGATGCCTCCGGCACGCTACCGCGAACGCCACGCAAGCTACGGGAAGCCGCTAACGCGGTTACATCTGCGTTTATCTGCGGTCAATTATTCTTGAAATCTTATTCTATGCAGTTTCATCTTAATTTGGTATTAGTGAGTTAATTACCACTTGCTGTCCTTCTTTTTGACCTTTGATGAAAACATTAAAGAATAAAGATTATTTTTCTAATTTTAGTTCTTGATCATATAATAATTAAAGTTTATTAAATTAGAGTTAAAATGAGAGAAGCGCCAGGGGCTGACATAATTATTCTCAACAGTCAGCAGCAAGTTTTACTTGTACTTCGAGATAATAAAAGCTCTATTCCTTTTCCTAATACTTGGGCATTCCTGGGAGGATATATAGAGAAAAATGAATCTCCAGAAGCAGCTATTCGTAGAGAATTAGTTGAAGAATTGGAACTAAAACTCGATGAAGTTAATTTTTTCAAGTCTTATTTTTGGGAAGAGTGTGATGAACACATTTTTTGGACTCGGCTGGATTTAGATATTTCTCAAATAACCCTACACGAAGGACAAAAATTAGCCTATTTTAGTCGAGAGGAAATTAATCAGCTTGAATTTGCCTCTCACTATGATCAAATTCTGGCTGAGTTTTTTGATTTCTTAGCAATTAGTTTAAAATTAAGTATTGGTTAAAGCTAATGAAAAATTCAATTTCAGAAAATTTAAAGAATACACTACCAACAAATATCGCTCAGGGATTGGAAAGTGCTTTAGCTTATTTACCTGGAGGTAAAACAGCAACAATAGAAAAACCCCAATCAGAAGGATTATTTAATCATATCTTATTGATTACAACAGCCACAGATCGCTGCGTTTTTCGTGCCAGACGGGATATTTCCACTGAAGCTGGTGATGCTTATATGCAGTATATGTATGAAGCCACTGGCTTTATCCAAAATGGCGGTTCTTTTAAACTCAGAAATATTGGAGATGAAGTTGATTTTATCAAACGGGCATTAGCTGTCGGCTTACCAGTTCCTAAATTAATCCATGCAGATCAAGATTGGATGCTGATTGAATATGTAACAGGGAAAACTTTGTTGGAATTTCTAGAAACTGGAGAAGTCAAGTTTTTGCCGAAGGTTCTACAAGAAATGAATTTAGCTCACAGACAGGGAATTATTTATGCTGATCGCTGGACTGGGAATGAAATGATTGATACCCAGGGAAATGTGCGAATGATTGATTTTGATATTGAATGGTTTTATCAAGGAGGTAATGATGGTACTCTGGAAGCATTAGAAATGGCATGGACTATTTTTAATGCCATGAGAGTAACTAGCAAACGAGATGAATTATTAACAATAGTAGAAACGGAAGTTTTACCATCATTAAAAGCATGGGGTTATGAAATCTCCAAAATCAAACAATTTATTGAAGGTTTATGCAAGTTTTATCTTGACCCCAATAAGCCCGGTAATCAATGGTCTTTACCAAAAAGTTTGTATGTGGCAATGGCTAAACCAGCGAATCGCTTGATTGCGATGTTTACTGAAGCTGATTAAGGGACTTCCAATTAAAAAAATACCCAAAAATTTCTTGTGGTGCGGGACGAATTGCCCGCTAATCATCAAGGACGGGCAGGATGACATTTTGTACATGAAGTCCTATGGGATAAGGGATTCAGAATTAACACACTAGATGGAGGCTGAAATAACGGTAAATCAAGAGTTTTCCCGCAGGGTAGCAAAAATCCCCCAGCTAGAAGCCGTGGGGATCGTCAATTTGAGAATGTACAGATGTTGTTAGAGTAGCAATCACAACATCATCGTTATTAGTTTGACCAGTTTTGGTTAGTTAAAACAGGTTTCTGTTGAGGCATTAACTGTTTGCCAAATTTGGCATAGAGCGCAGGAATGACTAATAAGGTCAAAGCTGTAGAAGTAAATAAACCGCCCAAAATCACGATCGCCAACGGTTGCAGAATTTCATTGCCAGAGCCACTCGCCAGCACTAAAGGTAGTGTTCCCAAAGCGGAAGTAAGTGCGGTCATCAAAATGGCATCAATTCTTTCCAGAGAACCTTTAACAATCACATCTTTAAGGAGCATACCCTGGGCAAACTTGTTGTTGTAGTTGTCTACCAGCAACAAGCCATTGCGAACAGCAACGCCAAATAAGGTAATGAAACCAACGAGGGAAGCGACTGAGATGACACCACCACTTAACAGAATTGAAACAATACCACCCACCAACGCCAAGGGCAGATTGAGCATGATAGCGATTGTAGCGGGGAGCGATTTAACCGAAAAGAACATTAACACGGCAATGATGATCGCTGCCAAGATGCTAAACACTAGTATGTTATTGGTAGCACGCTGCTCCGATTCAAACTGTCCGCCGTATTGGATGAAATAGCCATTGGGGAGTTTGATTTTTTGTTGAATTTGGGATTGAATATCCCCGACGACACTGCCCAAATCGCGCTCGGCAACGTTTGCCGAAACAACGATCAGCCGTGATACATCTTCCCGATTCACAACATTCGCTCCCATACCGTAGTCTACCTTGGCTACAGCCCCCAACTGGATGGTTTTTCCGGTCGGGGTAATCAGAGGAATAGCGCGAATAGCATCTAAACTATTGCGGGCTTTCTCCGTCAAGGAGATAGAAATATCAATTAGCTGCTGATTTTCTGCGACTTGCGATACCACACGACCATTCAGGGCAGTTTCCACCACGTTTGACAACTGCTCCATACTCAATCCATAGGTTGCAGCCGCCGCCCGATCGTAATAAATTTGTACCTGACGAATGGGTAGTTGAGGTTCTAGTTGCAAGTCTACAACGCCAGCAATAGGCTGAATCACATCTCGCACTTGTTCCCCAATCTTTCGCAGTTCAATTAAATCTGGACCAAAGATTTTCACAGCGATCGCACTTCTCACCCCCGACAGCACTTCATCCATCCGGTGGGAGATAAATCCACCAATATTTGATGCCACACCGGGCAATTTGTTGAACGCTTCGCGCAGTTGTTTAATGCTGGCTTCGCGGTCTGCCATCGCCCGGTCACTCAATTCTACATCCACATGAGCCATGCTCACTCCTGCCCCATCAGCATCACCAGGAGCGCGTCCAGATCGTACTTGCACCCAATCATACAGAGGATTATCCTTGAGTGATGTGTACAGTGCCATTCCTGCGCGATTGGTCATATCCAGCGACACGCCGGGGAATAAGACCATTGAGTTGACCATCGATTTTTCTTGAAATTCGGGCAGAAACACCCGTCCTAAAGCGGGAACAGTCGCAGAAGCAGCCACCAATGCTGCAAGTGCTACACCTAGAATGATTTGTGGCGATTGTAGTGAGATGTTGAGCAGTGGACGATAAAGACGCTGTGCCAAACGAGAAACAAACGTATTTTCTTGAGGCAAGGTTTGATTCGCTAGTAAAATGGCACACAGTGCAGGGGTGAGAGTCATGGCCACAAATAAAGAAGCCGCGATGGAAAGCAGATATGCCCAACCCATTGGTGCAAAGATGTTGCCTTCTACACCTGTCAAACTAAAAATTGGTGCAAATACCACAATGATAATCACCGTGGAAAAGACAACTGCTAATCGCACTTCTACAAATGCGTCAAACACTACCTTAAAAGCAGGGATGGGATGACCTTGCGCCTGATTTTCTCTGAGTTTGCGATAGCAGTTTTCCATGTAAACGATTGAGTCATCGACGAAGCCGCCTAGAGCAACTACCAATCCACCTAAAGTCATGGTATTGATTCCCAAACCAAAGGCTCTCATCAACATTACGCCAATCAACAACGACAAGGGAATCGCACTCAAAGTAATTAGGGCAGTGCGCCAATTCATCAGAAACAGCAGCATAATCACTGACACTATAACGATGCCTTCGATTAAGGAACTGCTAACATTCCGAATGGCAGTATCAATAAAGTTGGACTGCCGGAACGTTTGTTTCACTTGCACATCAGGGGGAAATGTCGCCTGCAAAGATTGCAGCACCGCTTCTACCGCTTTTGTTACCGTGGGAGTATCGACATCAGGCTGTTTGTTAATCATCATTACCACAGCCGGTTGCCCATTAAAACTAGCATCTCCCCGCTTCAGTGCTGCACCCGTTTTTACTTCTGCCACATCTTTGAGCAAAATTGGTTTCCCATCTTGCACCTTCACCACAGATTGCTGCAAGTCTGCAATTGATTTTACCTGCCCAATACCGCGTACTAACAGTTCTTGACCACCACCAATGAGAAATCCACCAGGAGCGTTAGAATTTGCGCCTTTGGCAGCATTGGTAACTTCGGTCAGCGAAACATTGAGCGATCGCAATTTTGCTGGATCAATTAACACTTGTTCCTGCCGTTCATCCCCACCGTAAACGGTGACTTGGGTGACTCCCGGTACAGACAAAATTTGGTTGCTGAGGGTGCTATCCACCAGATGGCGCAAATCCAACAGCGAGGTTTTCCCTTGCCCATTCACAGTAAAGGCATACTGTAAAATCGTACCCAAGGGCGATGCTAACGGTGAAATTTCCGGCGGATGCACCCCTTCAGGTAACTGATTTGTCACCTGTTGGAGTCGTTCTGTCACTGATTGCCGGGCTTTGTAAATGTCGGCATCCTGGTCAAATACCACCTGCACCATAGACAGTCCGACTTTGGAGGAAGAACGCACCGTAGTCACCCCCGGCAAACCATTCACCGCGCTTTCAATCGGCACGGTAATTTGTGATTCTACTTCCTCTGGAGCGAGTCCAGTCGCTTCGGTGTGAATATCCACCTGGGGAGGCGCAAATTCAGGAAACACGTCCAGTGGCATCTGTGTGGCAGTGAACACTCCCCACAGCGTTACTAAAATCGCACAGATAACTATGAACCAACGCTGGACAATTGAGGTTTTGAGAATCTGATTCAGAATGGAGTTAAACATTTCAATTAAACTCCTCCCTTGTTCTTGCGATTGCCTGCGATAACAGCGATCGCTCCACCCACAAGCACAACTCCACCACCAACTCCTGCTAAAATACCCATCGGCAATCCACCACTTGCTTGCTGAGTTGTTTCACCAGCCTGTGAGACGAGATTACCGCTGGCATCATGGCTATGAGGTATTCCTTTAGCATCTGCCTGAGCATGGGCTGTATCAGTTTTAGGAGTAGCACTCGCTACTGGACTGGTTGCTGTATTGGCGGTTTGAGTTTTACGCGATTCAGCATAGAGTGACAAACTACCTTGGGTAACGAGCTTTTCTCCAACTGACAATCCTTTGGTAACATTGATTAGTTCGCCTTTGGTCGCGCCAGTTGTAATTTTCACTGGCTCATAAAAATTCTTATACTGCACAAAGACTAGTTGCTTGCCATCAGCATCAACCAATGCCGTCACCGGAATCATCACCGCAGATCCAGATTTGGCAGAGGAGGCGATTGGCGTGACAACAATACCTAACAGTTGATCGGTTTGGGGATTGACTTTGACGCGATTAATACCGCCCTTTGCTTGAAATTCATCACCATGTCCAACGTGAGCAAATACAACTGTGGGCGCACTGATAATTAAACTGGCTGCCAGAATGGAACTCATTAGCATAAAAGGTTTCATAATCACTCCTCACAACAAAAGTTCTCCATAGTTTGCCAAAGGGTAGATGAAATCCAGGTGAAATAGCAAAAGTTTTTGTAAGATCAGAGCTTCGTGGTTGATTTCCCTGAAGTGATGCGAATTTTACTGGTGGAAGATGAAGCAGATTTGGGACTGGCAATCAAGCAAGTCCTAATTAGCGAGAGATATGTTGTGGATTGGGTGACAGATGGCACTGAGGCATGGCTCTGTCTTGAAAGCCAGTGGACAGACTATACAGTTGCTATTGTTGATTGGCTGCTGCCCGAAATGTCGGGATTACAGTTATGTCAGAAGCTCAGACTATACCAAAATCCCTTACCAGTGCTGATGCTTACTGCTTTGGGGCAGCCCGAAAATCGCGTGGCAGGGCTGGATGCGGGCGCGGATGATTATTTAGTCAAACCGTTTGTAATGGAAGAATTGCTGGCACGGTTGCGGGCCCTTCAGAGGCGATCGCCTCAACTACAACCGTCTACCCTGACTGTTGCAGGTTTTACTATGGATACAGCAAACAATGTCCTCCGAGTAAATTCAGATGGATCTACGCCCCTAATCATTCCCTTAACCACCAAAGAATTTCAGTTGCTCATGTATTTGATGCAGAACCCCAATCGGATCATTCCCGGTAGTAAATTGCGTCATCAACTTTGGGACATGGATGAAGAGCCGATTAGTAATGTAGTTGCAGCGCAAATGCGCCTATTACGGCGCAAGTTAGCAAATCATGGCTGTCCCTGCCCGATTGAAACTGTTCCCGGTGCTGGCTATCGCTTTAACTCTCAACTTGATTCTCGGCTATGAATAGCTACTCTCTTTTTCGGCGCAGTCGTCTACGGTTAGCCCTCTGGTATGCCGGAGTTATGGGCGTGATTTTGAGTGTTTCTGGTTTGGGGATGTATCGCGCAATGGTACAAACAAACTGGACAGCAATGGAGCGCGAAATTGAATCAATTGCTGGAACTTTACACGATAGCGTTGAACCACTGTTACCGCCTTCTGAAGAACCGACTGCTGTGCTGCAACAGATTTTTCCCGATCTTTGTTTGAGTGATCAACCTTGCAAGGCTACCCCAACGCTGATCCAACGGCACACCATCGGCATCAGCGATCGCACCACATATTATATTCGTCTATTCAATCATCAAGGGAAACTCCTGGCTTTTTCACCCAATCAACCGCTATCTCTGCCGCCAACTCTTAACCGCAGTTCATGGCAAACCTTTCGCACGGCTAAGGGCATTCGCTATCACCAATTCACCACAATTTTGCATAGTGCCAATACCCATCCTTTAGTTAATGAAGCCAGCACCCATTCATCCTGGGGCTATTTGCAAATTGGCCGCACTTTAGAACATTTTGATGCCGAAATCAGGCGGATTCAATGGATTATGGCGATTGGGTTGCCAATTGCTCTGAGCTTGGTTGCTACTTCCAGTTGGTGGCTTTCAGGATTAGCAATGCAGCCGATTTACCAGTCCTATCAGCAACAGCAACAGTTTACTGCTAATGCTGCCCACGAATTGCGATCGCCCTTGGCTAGTCTGTTGGCGACTGTGGAAGCTATTCTCCGCATACCGCAATCCAATCAACAAGATATACAAATAATGCTTTATACTGTTGAGCGACAAGGGCGAAGGTTGAGCCATTTGATCGCGGACTTACTCTTGTTAACCAGTCTGGAGCAAAATTCACTTGAGCAAAATTTAGGGGCAAAACCTTTTCAGCCCTGTTGCTTAAATGATTTGGTGAGCGATTTGACTGAAGAATTTTTAGAACTTGCTACTGCTGCTGATATTAACTTAACCTGCCAAATTACCACTTGCGAGATTTATGCTCTAGGTAATGAATCGCAACTTTACCGTTTAGTGTCAAACTTGATTGCCAATGCCATCCAGTACACACCCAGAGGGGGATATGTAACTGTTAGCTTAGTCAGGAGTGATTACACTGCTGTGATTGCTGTGAAAGATACGGGGATTGGGATTGGGCTTGCTGATCAGGAGCGAATTTTTGAGCGCTTTTACCGTGTTGATGGCGACCGCTCTCGTAAAACCGGAGGCACAGGGTTAGGTTTAGCTATAGCTGTGGCGATCGCCCAAAAACATCAAGCGCATCTGAAAGTTGAAAGTCAGGTGGGAATAGGTAGTATTTTTACCCTAGAACTAAAAATTGTATTGTCTAATACATAGAAACTTGTATGGTAATTTCTATTTAAGTAAGCTATAAGCAGTAATAATTAAACGCAGATTGACGCAGATAATTTTGTACTTCATTAGACTAGGAAATGCTATATGTGCATCTTTAAAGTAAAACGATATCAGAGAAAAAATATAGCTTACATTCATTAGTAAGCCATATCATTTATAAATAATTTGTGAACATTTATGGTTGAAAAAATTACATTAACAGGTTGAAAAACTTGAGAATTTGAATGTTGAACAATATTAAATATGCCTCCAAAAGTTCTTACTAATTGTTTTTAAGCTGACAACTTTTCTGTTATTACCAGATTCTGCTGTATTTTCACCTTGAACAGATTCATTTCTTAATAAAGAGTTTAGTTTCTAATGTTACGTTGAGACGGGAAATTACGGCGGTAACAAATGTTGTGGAGATGTACAATGGTTTTCTGGATTGGGTATTTTTTGGTAAGCAAGGGATGATTACTGAGAATGATCCAATTGAGCAGCATTGTCTCTCCCGAATAAATTGCGATCTTGACGTTCTTGTAATTCTCTTAAATCTGGATCAAACCCGATATAGTCAGAAGTGCAGGGACAAATCCCAGTTCTTGCTTAATTTTTTCTGAAGAAATATGGTATGAACGCAGATCGTCGGTGGGTGTAGTCATAATTTCTACAGATTCTCCCACTACTTGACGGGTCATCTCGGCAATTTCCATCAAGGTATGATTTTCATAGCCAGCGTTAAATATTTTACCGTCAATCGCTTCATCTGACCATTGTAGAGATTTTAGATACAGATCGGTCATATCTTCAATATGGATATTGGGACGTTTTTGCTGACCACCAAAAACTGTAATTTTACCATTATTAATTGCGTGGTTAGTGAGAATATTCACCACTAAATCTAGTCGCTGACGGGGGGAATAACCGCAGACTGTAGCAGGACGCAAAACTAAGGTAACAAAACCTGGTTCTCGTTTACTCAATAAGACTTCTTCGCATAAAGCCTTATAACGAGAATAGTCTGTTAAAGGCATTAAGGGTAAGTCTTCTGTGACATTTTCTATTTCTTTGATGCCGTAAACACTGGAGGAAGAAGCATAAATAAACCGCTTCACTCCGGCATCTTTGGCAACGTCTACTAAGTCAAAAAAGGCATCGTAATTAATCGAACGGCCTAAGTCTGGATCTAATTCAAAGCTGGGATCGTTGGAAATACAAGCTAAATGAATGACAGCATCACATCCTGGCATGATTTTTTCTAGAAGTTGGCGATCGCGGATATCGCCTTCAATCTCTTCTAAATGAGGATGATCTTTAACGGCATTTAATACATCTTTGCCATAAAGATACAAGTCTATTACCTTAACTCCATATCCAGCTTGCAGAAGTTTAGGAACTAAAATAGCTCCTACATAACCAGCACCACCGGTCACTAAAACTTGTTGAATTGGATTCATTGATTTACTCCTTAATTATCTTTTAAAATGTGGAAATTGTTTTAGCAAACTTTAATAAGCGTCCCTTGTCTACAGGCTTTTCATTTCCTAAAACATTGGCAGCGATCGCTCCGGCCAAATTTCCTAAAAATGATCCTAACTGCACAGGCAAATCTAACTTAGCACTCAAACTGGCTAGGGCAAAAAAGGCATCTCCAGCCCCGGTGGTATCTTTGACTTGTTGTGTCATGGCCGGAGTAATTTCCATCTCTCCATGAGTATTAATTCCCAAAGAACCAGCAGATCCTAAAGTTAACCAACCTTGTTGCGCTCCTAAATGATATTGCAACCGTTTTAGTAACTCTTCTCGATTACCATAACGATTAGAAAATGCCAGACGAATTTCCTGTTCATCTACACAAAATGTATCGGCTCGCTTATATTTACTAATTAGGTTATAACCGTAATTAGCACTATTAGTTTGACAGTTTAAGGCTAAAAATGGTGCTTGTGATTGAATTAATTCAATTGCCTCAGCATCAATTAATCCATGACCATAATCCGCCAAAACCACTAAATCGCAGTTTTTTAACAGTTTTTCCCAAGCATCTAAAAGTTTTTCTCGTTCTTGGGGTCCTAGTCCTTCTTCGTCTATCGAATTAATCGCAAATAATTGGGTATAACCCTTGGTTTTCCCTTGTTGTTCAATATAACGACACTTTGTTACTGTAGAATAGTTTTCTACACAATGTAAATTAAGATGCAGCGTACCATCAATATGATTAGCAATCAAATGATGTACATTTGGTTCATCACCAATGGTACTAGCTAGGGTGACAGATTTGGCAAAACTACTGAGATGGTTAGCGATCGCAAAAACTCCCCCCAAATGTTGTTCTTTTTTCACAAAGCGGGTTGATGGCGCTCTTCCTTTTGAGGTTAATCCCTGAACTGTACAGTGAACAAACTCATCAATAATAATATCCCCCAACACCAAAACATTGAGATCCTGCATTGCTTCTATCGCATTTCTAATATCCTCAAAAGCATATTGTTGACTAAAATCATTGGCATAACGTTTTAATTCTGGAGGGATAACATCAAGATAATTATTAATCAGTCGTGTAGAGCTAAAAGTAATTTCTTGAGTATAGCGAATGTCACCTCCGTAAGCTCTTACTTGAGCGATTTCTTTATCAATATTGTGGGTTACATCTTTCTCTGTTTCCGCATATTCATCTCCCTTGCAGTAAATATGAGGACGCACTTTCTCAATTACTTCCAAAGCTGTGACGGCGGGAGTTAAAATTACATAATCAACACAAGCTAAAGCAGCTATAGAATTAACACGCAACTCATCAGAAAATATTGGTCTTCCTGGTCCTCGGTTAATATAAGGAGTAGCAGTTAGGGAGATTACTAATAAGTCTCCCATTGCTTTAGCCGCTTGTAAATGAGCAATGTGTCCGGGATGTAGTAAGTCAAATACCCCATTACAGAGAACGATTTTCCGTCCTTTTTGATGGTAGACAGTGAATACTTCTGCACAAGTTTCAAAGTCAATAATTTTTTCTCTATATATTTCTAATTGCATCTTTATTTCATTGCTAATCTTGGTACAAAAGTTCACAGAAAAATCGAACAATTCAGAACTAGAACATCATTATTTACTTGATGATTCTAGGTTTAGATATCTGACAATTTTTGAAGAAAGAGGTCTACAATTCTAGTTCTTGTCACATATATTTAATATGCAATCATTAAATCTTGTTGTTTACCACAGATAGAATTTCTTCTAAGTAGGTGAACACAATAAAATAAAACCAAACTGTGTAAAGAAACGTAAAATCGCCCAAACCCTCTTCACTCTTGCCTATTGCCTCTTGCCTTTTGCCTTGCCATAACGACAATTTTCAACGCCAACCTACTTATATATAAATGGGATGAATATTTTAGGATACTTTTAGTTCATTTAAACTGAGATAGTTATTCACATTTGCACTAGGTAAAGCACCTTCTACCAAGCCATCAATAATGCAGTGACAAATACATAAGTGCATGATTTCTGCAAAACCATAGGACATCGTGGGAACATAAAAATTTAGATGTCCAAGTTGACGTAAGGGGTTGTTAGGTTGAAAGGCTGAAAGTGTAATCACATGACAATTCATTTTTAGTGCTTGGTAAACACCAGCAAGAATATTTTGTGATTGTCCAGAACTACTAATTGCAAACAAAACATCTCCAGACTGAGCAAATGTAGAAATGGGTTTGCTAAAAACTTGTTCGTAGCCAAAGTCATTACTAATACAGGTCACCAAAGCACCATCGTTAAAGCAAATCGCGGGAATATTACCATTACGCCAGTAGTCAATAGCCTGATGACTAGCTACGGCTGCACTTCCTCCATTACCGATAAATATCACTTTTCGACACTGCTGATTTTGCTTTTCTACTAAAGCCGCAGCCATATCAATACAATATTTAATGGCAACTTTACAGGGTGATCTTGATACAGAAAATCTGCTGCATTATCGAGAAGCCTATTCATTACTACTTGCACATCCAGAACGAGGACGCACTCCTGGTGTAAAATTTAGTTCGGGAAGATTAGGACACCTCTGGGCTTATGTGAATGGAGTAGCGATCGCACATCCTCATCAAGTAGTATTCTGTTTAGGTTCAGATGGTTCACAGCAAGAAGGAAATAATGCCGAAGCCGCCCGTTTAGCTGTGGCTAAAAATCTCAATATCAAATTAATTATTGATGATAACAATTCCACCTGTAGCGGATATCCAACAGATTATCTCAAGGGTTATAACGTCGGTCAAACTTTAGCTGGACATGGATTAACTGTATTAACTGGAGCAGGGGAAGATTTAGATGATTTATATACTCGTCTCTGTCAAGCTGTCACTATTAATGGACCAGTAGCAGTAATTAATAAACGTCCTATGACTCCCGGTATTGTTGGAGTAGAAGGCACACCTTTAGGACATGATGCCCTATCACCAGAGTTAGCGATCGCCTATTTAGAAACTCGCGGACATACATCAGCCGTCAATTACCTCAAAAAAGTTATTCCCCTCACACATACCTACTCTTTTACGGGTTCTAGCAGCAAAACACGCCATATTTTTGATGCTACCGTTGTCTCTCTTCTCAGTCAAATGACACCCACAGAACGGCGAGAAAAGGTAATGTGTATTGACAGTGATTTAGGAGAATCCTGTGGTATCAATAAAATTAGTCAAGCCTATCCAGAGATTTTCTATCATGGCGGCATCATGGAAAGAGGAAACTTCTCTGCGGCGGCAGGATTTGGCATGGAAGCAGGAAAACAAGGCATTTTCAGCACTTATAGTGCCTTTTTGGAAATGTGTATTTCTGAAATTACAATGGCACGGCTTAATAAATCCAACGTTCTTTGTCAATTTTCCCATAGTGGGATAGATGAATTAGGAGATAACACCTGCCATTTTGGGTTAAATAATATGTTTGCCGATAACGGTTTAGAAGACGCTTATCAAACCCGTCTCTATTATCCCGCCGACGGACATCAAATGAAAGCTTGTGTGGAAACTGTATTTGATCAACCAGGGTTAGAATTTGATAATGTAAATTAGATGATCATAAAGCTTGATGAAAATTTAAATTTTGACTAACAGATTATTAATTTTGTATGAACAGTAAATTAAATTCTCCTAAACATTGCTTAGTCACTGGTGCTGCTGGTTTTATTGGTAGCCACTTGTGTGATCTCCTCCTCAAATCAGGTCATAGTGTCGTTGGTTTAGATAATCTGGTGACAGGAAGAACAGCTAATTTAAAAGTGGCTCAAACCTATTCCACATTTACATTTATTGAGCAAGATGTTGCTGATATTTCCCCATCCATATTAACAGATATTGACTGGGTATTTCATTTAGCAGGATTAGCTGATTTAGTTCCCTCAATCCAAAATCCAGGAGCATATTATCATGCCAATTTACATAGTACATTCGTCCTTTTAGAAGCTTGTCGTACTGCTAAAATCCAAAAATTTATCTACACAGCTTCTTCCACTTGCTATGGTATTCCTAATCAATATCCCACATCAGAAACCTATCCTTGTCATCCTAAACATCCATACGGCTTAACAAAATATTTAGGTGAACAATTAGTCATGCACTGGGCGCAAGTTTATCAACTTCCAGCCCTTTCTTTACGATTGTTTAATGTGTATGGACCAAGATCCAGAACCACAGGAGCTTATGGTGCAGTATTTGGCGTATTTTTAGCTCAAAAACTAGCGAAAACCCCTTTTACTGTTGTTGGAGATGGAATGCAAACGAGAGATTTTACCTTCGTTAGTGATGTAGTAGCAGCCTTTATCAAAGCTGCTGAATCGGATATTACCGGGGAAATTATTAATATTGGTTCTGGTAAATCTGAAAGCGTTTTAACACTGGTGAAATTATTAGCAGGAGAAATTACTCACATTCCCAAACGCCCAGGAGAACCGGATTGTACTTGGGCTGATATTACTAAAGCTACGACTCTTTTAAAATGGCAACCTCAAGTACCTTTAAGTCAAGGTGTAAGTGAAATGTTAGCCAATATTGAACTTTGGCGAGATGCTCCAGTTTGGACACCAGAAACAATTCAGCAAGAGACAAAATCGTGGTTTGAGCATTTAGGAAAGGAATAAAAATGACCAACTCATCTATAAGACTTGACCAACAATCAATCAAGGTACAAACTACTGGTAAATCTCTATGTCAAATTACGCCCCAAGTCCAAGCAGTCATTACAGAATCAGGAATTACAGCAGGAATTTGTAACCTTTTTATCCGTCATACTTCCGCCAGTTTATTGATTCAAGAAGAAGATGCCAAACCCGACGTGGAAACCTTTTTTGCGAAGTTAGTTCCCGAAAATGGTCAATATCTTTTAGCCGGACAAGGTTTAGATGATATGCCGGCACATATTCGCTCTGCCCTTACCCATACCTCTGAACAAGTTCCGATTGCTCAAGGTCTTTTGCAGCTAGGACGTTTACAAGATATTTATATCTGGGAACATCGTCAGTCTGGTTACATCCGTGAAGTCGTTATCAATATATTGGGATATTAAAAATGTCACAACTATTAACCATTAATCAAATACCCTTCGTTAATCTTAAAAGTCAACACGCTGCCATCAAGTCTGAGTTACTAGCAGCAATGGGTGAAGTCCTTGATGATGGCAACTTTATTTTAGGCGAGCAAGTTGCAGAGTTTGAGCGTCAGTTTGCTCAATTGTGTGGCGTTCGTTATGCAGTTGGTGTTAATTCTGGGACAGATGCCTTAATTTTTGCACTCAAAGCACTTGGTATTCGTTCTGGTGATGAAGTTATTACTGTCCCTAATTCTTTCGTGGCTTCAGCTACCTGTATTCGCATACTTGGTGCTAAACCTGTATTCGTTGATGTGGGCGATGATTACAATATTGATCCAACTAAAATCGCCGCAGCTATTACTCCCAAAACAAAGGCAATTATCCCTGTACATCTGACGGGAAGACCTTGTAACATGAAACCAATTTTAGATATTGCCCAGGAAAATGGAATAGCTGTAGTGGAGGATGCCGCCCAATCTGTACTGGCTGAGTATCAAGGTCAACGAGTAGGTTCTTTGGGAATAGTGGGTTGTTTCAGTTTACACCCCCTGAAAAACTTAAATGCTTGTGGAGATGGAGGAGTAATAGTAACGGATGATTCCGAACTGTATGACCAGTTAAAAATTATGCGGAATATTGGTTTACGAACTCGTGATGACTGTGTGATGTGGTCTCATAATTCTCGCTTAGATACTCTACAAGCAGCTATTCTGTTAGTTAAATTGCGTTACCTCCAGGAATGGACACAGCAACGTCAAGAAAATGCTCACTATTACCAAAGTCAACTTGCGGGTATTCCTCAAATCATAATGCCATGGGAACGAGAGTGGGAAAAATGCGTTTACCACACCTTTGTTATTCAAGCTGAACGGCGTGATCAATTGCGTCAATTTTTGAGCGATCGCGGTATCGGTACAGCAATTCATTATCCAGTGCCAATTCATCTATCTACAGCAGGTAAAGAATTAAGCTATCCAGCAGGGAGTTTTCCTGTCGCAGAAATGCAAGCAAGCCGCATCCTGAGTTTACCTATTTATCCAGGACTAACCGTTCAGGAACTTGAGCAAGTTTGTGAAAACATTAAGTTATTCTATCAATAAATAAGCCTCAAATTTTCTTCACTTTTGATTTGCTGTTGTGCATTTTGAATGCACGACAGCTTACCCTCTAAGCTATACACATCATTTCTAAAATCCAAAATCTAAAATATGCTAAAGTCTAACATTAATTCACTAAATATTGGCTGTGCTGCTTGGGGCTGGAGAGAAGTGGAAATACCTGAATATTTCCACTGGATAGCTAACCAAGGCATTCGTTCAGTAGAAGTGAATGCTCATCCCCAAGCACCCAAACATCTTTTACATGATGGTGATGATCAAGCAGTATCTAAAATTGCTGATTGGGCTAAAGAAGCAGGAGTAGATATTATTTGTATAGCAGGAAGAAATAATTTTACACTCTCAGATGCAAATGAGTTAGAAACAGAAATTAAAAGAGTAAGTAGGTGAGCGTTGAAAATTGTCGTTATGGCAAGGCAAAAGGCAAGAGGCAAGAGGCAAGAGTGAAGAGGGTTTGGGCGATTTTACATTTCTTTACACAGTTTGGTTTTATTGTGTTCACCTACTTAGAGCGTTTTGTTGATAGTGCTGAAAAATTAGGGGCAAAATTTGTCAGATTATTGTCTGGTGATCACAGAAATGATTATATTCTCCCAGATGTTTTTCCTCTGTTGCATTATGCTTTTAATAAAATCGGTGACTACGCCGAAGAACGAGGAATTCAAATAACGATTGAAAATCATGGTGGACCAACTGCAACCGGACAAAGAGTGGCCAGAATGATGGAAGGTATTAAAAGTCCTGCTGTTGGTATTAACTATGATCCCGCTAATTTTTTGAATCAGGGAACTGATCCTTTGATGGCACTCCGCTATATTCTTCCTTGGGTAAATTATAGTCATTGGAAAGATGTGCAATGGGTTAATGGTAGTCCTCAATTCTGTGCTTTTGGAGAGGGAGAAATTGTCTGGGAACCGATTATTAAAGAACTATTAAATGCAGGTTATCAGGGATATTGGGTGGTTGAATATGAAGAAACATCAGATGTTGAGCAGGGAACGAAAGAGAGTTTAAATAACTTGTCTCAAGTATTACAAAAATTTGCCGTTGTCTAAGAGGATGTTTGAAAAGTTTTTAATGTACAAACAAACCCCTCTCCAAACCTCTCCCCTAAGCGGGGAGAGGCTTTGAAACCCCCCTTCCCTCGTAGGGAAGGGGGGCTGGGGGGTTAGGTTTTTGGAGATTATGGGTTTCATATAATACTTTTCAAACAACCTCTAAGTTTATTTCATTATTTTCATCAGGGGTTAGTAATTAAATGTCATTTTCTTTAGATGGTCATGTGGCCTTAGTTACAGGAAGTTCTGCTGGTTTAGGGAAAGCGATCGCTCTCAAATTGGGACAAGCAGGTGCTAAGGTAGCAATCAATTACAGCAATAACGAATCACGGGCTAAACAGGCTTTAGCTGAACTTGAACAACAAGGTTGCCAAGCTATTTTGGTTCGTGGGGATGTTACCCAAGAAGAAGATGTAGCAGCAATTTATGAAGCGATCGCCTCTCAACTGGGTGCAGTAGATATTTTGGTGTTAAATGCCACAGGAAACCAACCCCAGATCCCCTTTGAGGAATACACCTGGCAAGATTTCCAAACCATGCTGGATTTTTTTATCAAAAGTCCCTACTTATTAACTCGTATTTGTTTACCCTCCATGAAACAAAAACAATGGGGACGAATTATTAATATTAGTAGTGACGTTTGTTTCCGCTCAGTTAATAACTTCAGTGCTTACGTTACTGCCAAAAATGGACAACTGGGATTTACACGCAGCATGGCCACCGAATTAGCGCCTTTTGGTATTACAGTTAATGCAGTTGCTCCCGGTTGGATACCCGTAGAACGCCATGAAAACGTTCCTCAAGAAAAAAAAGACGCTTACCAAGTCAGAATTCCCATGCAGCAATGGGGTACTCCACAGGATATTACTGAAGCAGTGCTTTATTTCGCCAGTCATGAGTCCAGATTTGTTACAGGGCAATATTTATGTATTAACGGTGGCTTTACTCTTATGTAAATATGATTAAGACTGATTGAGTTATAAACAATTCAGCTTTTTCAGGATTACACAAAAAATACCAAAAATATGGCGTTTCATAATTGCGGAATGTGGGATGTAATATATCAAACATTCTGACTCATGACTCTTGATTATTTAATAAGTGTTTTTAATACAGATAATATTCCTTTAGCATATTCATTTTCTGCTATTTGAAAATGTAATTTCCTAGCTTCGCTGGTTGCATTTCCAACTAAATAACCATGTCTAACAGTTTGCAGCATTTCAATATCATTACCACTTTCACCAAAAGCTATGGAGTTTTGATAACTTACATTTGTCTGCTGTAAAATAAAATTAACTATATGTTTTTTACCTGTCCCTGATGGGATAAAATCAACATCATAGCAATTGTTTGGATCTCCAGATAAAGGATTTGCTTGACTAATATTTACTTGAATACCAGCTTGTTTCACTAACTCTTTTATCTTCAAAATTGCCTGATTATCAATTAGATCATTTTGTTGATGGTAATAGTAATTCTTTAAAAAAGGACAATCTGCTATTTGAGGTTGTGGTGTCAAATGTATATTATCTAATTTTAAAAAACTAACTAAGTTATTAACTAAATTCTCAGAGAATCCAGTTTTCATGAGATTGTTTTCCCATATTTTATCTTTTTCAGCGTATTGGTTTTGATTGAAGTAGATTAGTTCAGTCCCTAAACTACTAGCAATAAAATGAGGTAATAATGTCAAACCACATTTATTTATTTTATCAAAAACTGAAGTT
This sequence comes from Aphanizomenon sp. UHCC 0183, assembly GCF_009712065.1. NCBI lineage: Bacteria > Bacillati > Cyanobacteriota > Cyanophyceae > Nostocales > Aphanizomenonaceae > Aphanizomenon > Aphanizomenon sp. UHCC 0183. The sequence goes on from NZ_VILC01000001.1 coordinate 55,306, forward strand.
AAACTACTACCAGTAACCCAACCAAAAAAGATTTGTTTCTGATATGTTTCATTTAATAAATACTCCTCAAGTTCTTTGAGATCATTTTTATAATCCTCTCTATTTTGATGAGCAAGATAAGTTTCATCAAAATCTGTAAAAACAACGTATTTTGGTTCTGGGACAGAAGGTAACAGTTTTATATTATGTTTGCAATATTTCATATAATGCTTATACATATTATTTTATTTTTTGTGAGATTCGGGCGAAAAGACTTTATATTTTACATTCTATTATAGCCCACATTCAGCAGGTAAAACCAGAAAAAAGGTATTTTAATCATTCTCATCAATTGACAATTAAGTTTTTTCAGCGTGCCCTTCGTTAGGTATAAGCAAGTTTTTTAGCTTTTATTGTTATCGTAGTAAGTAGGTTGGCGTTGAAAATTGTCGTTATGGCAAGGCAAAAGGCAAGAGGCAAGAGGCAAGAGTGAAGAGGGTTTGGGCGATTTTACGTTTCTTTACACAGTTTGGTTTTATTGTGTTCACCTACTTACATACGCGAACAAAATATTTTTGAATTCACCCCCTATATCCCCTTAACCGAGCAGTATTGAATGACTAATGACTAATTACCTATTCTTCCGTTGTCCTTTTTCTGACAAAGAAACACTACCAATTCCTTGCAAAATACCTCTACCAACTAAACCTAAACCCTTACCGACTATTTGAGTAAGGACGAAAACAATTCCAGTTCCTAAAAACCCTACCAATGATTGGATACGTGGAGAAATAGCATCCCGAAATTCCAGTATTAATGTTACCCCTAAAGGAATACCAGAAAGTTGAGCTAATTCTTGATTTCGAGGAGCATAAATTGATATTTTCGTAATTCCACGAGGGGAGAAAACAAAGAACTCATAGCGACTTTCAAAAATAGTTTGTGCTTCAGTTATATATTGATATAATTGATATTTCCAAGATAGATTATTTCTGAACTTCTCAATTTCCCTAGTAGAAATCATTTGCCAGTTATAAAAATTTTGTTTAATACTTTCCTCATCTGCTAAGTTATTTAGTAATGGTTGAATTACAGCATTAGCTATATGAATCAATAAATTCTCTAAAATTAATAATGCTTGTGATTGAGATTCTTTAGTTCCTGCTGGGTAAGAAACATTATCAATATATAAATCTGTCAGTAATAGTAAATAAGACAATAACTCAAATAATAACGGCACTTTATTAATAATTTCTGTTTGCAAATCTGTATTTTTATCTAATAAAAACTTGACTAAATTTATTTCTTGTTTGTCTAAAATAATCCGAGAATAATTACCAAAAAATTCCGTAATAGCAAATTTCCATAAATCTAGAGAAATCTGATTTTGTAAATTAAATAGCTGATTTTTATCGAAATTAAAAGTATGTATTTCTTCCACCTGGGTAAAAAATTTCCTCAGAATAATATAAAGCAACTCTCGCTTTTTATTTTCTCGGAGAATATCAATTTCTAAAGGTGTATTAGTAAGATTTTCTAAAGAAAATTGCAATTTATTTAAACATAAAGTAAATAATTCAGATTGCAGTTGTCGAGAACTAACTATAGGTGGTATATTAATTGATGGTCTTACATCCGCATCTAGTTTAATGATATTATCCTGATTCTGAATACTGAAGGATAGTAATTGGTTTTCTGGGGGTGGTTTTTGTCTTTCTTTCGGTATTGTCAATAAGTGATTAACAACCCAGCGAGCGGCTAGAAGTTCGCGTCGCTGTCCTGCTAAAATTGCTTTATTTAATAAAGGTATTCCTGGTATTTTTAATTTTTCTGTGACTAGATTAATAGCTTGATCAATATTATTAATTCCTGAATTTTGTAAATTATTTCGCAACTTAGCAAATGGCAAAGGAGAATTAATGATTACTGGTTCTGTGAACCAATAATAACCACCATTAGCAACTTCTTGAAGAATGGGGACTAATTGAGAAATTGATATCCCTTTAGGACAATAACCATTTATTCCTATTGCTTTTGCCGCAATGAGCATTTCTGGTTGGGATTTTGAACTTAAAAGTAATATAGGTATGTGGGGATATAAAGCTTTTAGTTGTTTACAGAACTGCAAACCCAATTGTTCATTCCCTAATTCTAAAATGATTAATTTAATTTGCTGAGAATTTACTTGCGCTAAAACCTGTAAAGCTGCGGTATCTGTGGCAACGTCTGCTATAACTTGTAAATTAGGAATAGCTTCCAGTGTTACCTTTAGTCCTAAACGGAAAATTGGATCTGGGTCAATTAATAAGAATTGTAAAAGGCGATCGCTCATTTTTACAAGAGATTTGATTCCTGATTTTTAGGCTAAGTAGGTTGGCGTTGAAAATTGTTGTTATGGCAAGGCAAGAGGCAAAAGGCAAGAGGCAAGAGGCAAGAGGGTTTGGGCGATTTTACGTTTCTTTACACAGTTTGGTTTTATTGTGTTCACCTACTTAGTTTAAATTCTCAATTCCTAATCATTCACTTTGTCACGATAACCATAAAAGTTAATTGTATATTCAGAAATCTTAATTCCTGTCTGTGCTTCTACTTGACGTAACAACTCTTCGGGTAATTCTATCTGCACATCTAAAATCTGATTTGTATCTATACAGTTAACATGACTATGGGAATCACTATTATTTCCATATAATCGTCCATCACCATGTTCAATACACTCTATAATACTCTGGCTAGATAAAGCTTCTAGATTTTGATATACCGAAGTATGTCCAATTTCTTTACCTTCTTTATTGAGTCGATCATAAATCTCCCTAGCAGAAAGATGCTCTTTCGCTTGCCAAAGCAACTCCAGTATAAAGCGTCTCTGACGACTGACACGCATTCCCAACATTTGACACCTATCCAAAGCATCTTCTAAGGAACGAATAGGTTTAAGACAACTTCCTTGCTTGTACATATTTCAGGTTGTGAATTCTAGAAATTGGAAATCAATTCAAAATACCCTCACGACAGGACTCACTCCCGCAAAATTAAAGAACACTTTGCCTTTTGCCTGTTTACTAACTCATAATATTCTCAATTTAAAACAAACTCATAACAACTTTATCTTAAAATTCCTCTCAATGTCTACCTCAAGTGGTTAAAAAACTGTTACTGTGAATTGTCAACACTGTTGAGTAAGTAAGTATCTATCTATCAGTCCATGACAATCACAATCACCCTCAACAACGATTCTATTTATAGTTTAGATGTATCACCTGCCTTAATGGTGATTGAACCACTACTGCAAGCAGGAAGTATTTCCTCCTATGAACAGCAACTACGTCTAGAAATTAATTATGAACAGGAAGAAAATGATCCACGGGAGTTATCGGAAATTCCCGAGGTAAGACTGTGGTTTGTGCGTCTTGATGCCAAGTATCCTTGGTTACCATTTTTACTAGACTGGAAAGCCGGAGAATTATCTAGATACGCAGCAATGTTAGTACCTCATCAGTTTAGTTCTAAAGAAGGTATCCAGTACAACCCCGAAGCCTTAGAAATATTTTTGATGCACAAAATCTTTATTTTAAGTGATTGGTTGTACAAACAAGATATTGTTAGTCCATCTCGACTCAAATCCTTAGCGCAAATTCTGGGCTATGAATTAGATGATGCTTTCTTTGAAATGATTGAAAAAACTAATTAATTTGGAAAGGGAACAGGGAACAGGGAACAGGGAACGGGTGACAGGTGACAGGTG
>NZ_VILC01000001.1:59184-107884 GCF_009712065.1 Aphanizomenon sp. UHCC 0183
GGGGACAGGGAACAGGGAACAGGGAAAAAATTTCCTTCTGACTCCTGACTCCTGCTAGATGATTTTGAAGCTAAAATCTAAAATCCAAAATTGATAATAGTTAACTTCCCCAAATTTTTTCTAAGACTATTTGGGGCGCAATATCTGCTAGTTTTCCAGTGGGTGAGGTAATAGCTAAGACTTTTTCACTTGTGGGTAATAATTTTTCTGAGTCCGTAGAATTTAGCAAAGCTATTGTATATGTTTCTACTGCTATACTCAATTGCAGAAGACTATTTTCTACAGACAACATTAAACTAGCGCCACCAATGATGGCGGTTAGTTTGCCAATATCATCGGGGGAAGTAACTTTAATATTGTGACAATGTTCTAAAATTGAACGCACAAACGACTCATTATCAGCTTCTTTAATGACAACAACGGGTAAATCTGGTTGTTTTTCTTGGCAAGCTGCAATGATTTTTTGCCAACTTTCTACAGGGTAGGTTGTATCTAAATTAGATCCACCAGCATTGATGAGAATAAAACCTGATTCACTTACGCCTAAACGTTTTTGTTCTCCTTGCGCCCATTCGATGTCTACTTTTGGCACATTTACTGATAGTGGTGGACAAGGAGTATTAATCTTTAAAGGTTTGAGTAGGTCATGGTACACTTTTGCCACATATTGGGATAGGTTGGGTGTAATGTGATTAGTGAGAAAAACCGCACCTTGTCCTTGATAGCCAATGCGTGTGGGGATTCCTGTTAACCACATTAGCAAGCCTACTAACCAACTTTGTCCAACAATAATAGCGACATCATACTCACGATCGCGGATCATGCCAACTAAGTTACCCCAATCAGCCAAACTATTACGATCTTTGTAGTCAAAAGTTAATACATCATGAACTGACTTGCTTACTCGGTAAGCAGCCTTTGACTGGGGTTCGACAATGACATCTATCTGCGCGTCGGGATAATAACGCTTAAGATCATCAAGAGTGGCAAAAAAAAGAATTTGGTTATCAATTGAACCAGGTACAAGGGTTACTACACGCATAATATTTATTAACGTTTATTGTTTTATATTTTAGGAGAATATAGGTATTGAGAATTATGAGTCACGATCTTAAGATGTAGGGGCGCAGGGCGTGCGCCCAAGGGTTAGAAGTTAGGAGTTTTTGAATTTTGCTAGTGAAGTTATTCTCAAAAATGGGTATTCTGAATTTATTTAATTAAAGATCAAGGAAAAGTTGTGCATTTACTAATTCCCGCTGCTGGAAGTGGCAAAAGAATGGGCGCTGATCGTAATAAACTTTTATTACAGGTACGTTCAAAACCATTGATTGCTTGGACTTTGTTGGCAGCAGAAGCCGCAAGTTCTATTAGTTGGATAGGAATTGTTTCTCAACCTCAAGATTGGGACAAGTTCAAGTCTATTATCGCTGAATTAAAGCTAAAAAAAACAATAGAATTAATTTCTGGTGGTTCTACTCGTCAAGAGTCAGTTTATAATGGCTTACAGGCATTACCAAATAATGCGGGACAGGTATTAATCCATGATGGCGCTCGTTGTTTGGCAACACCAGATTTATTTAATGCTTGTTCTGAAGCAATTCTCAATTGTTCTGGTTTAATTGCGGCTGTACCTGTTAAAGATACCATTAAAGTTGTTGATGACAATGGCATAATTAAAAGTACACCAGAACGTAAACAACTTTGGGCGGCTCAAACCCCCCAAGGGTTCGATGTCAAATTGTTAAAACAGTGCCATGCTGAAGGTGTCCGTCAAGGTTGGGAAGTGACTGATGATGCGGCTTTGTTTGAAAAATGCGGTATTGAAGTGAGGATAGTTTCGGGGGAAGAGACTAATTTGAAAATTACTACTCCTCAAGATTTGGCGATCGCAGAATTTATACTTAGTTATAGAGAATAAGCAGGGGAGCAGGCAGCAGGGGGCAAGCAGGGGGAGAAAAATTTTCTAAAATCTAAAATCCAAAATCTAAAATCTAAAATACTGAATGCCCAAGAATATACCTATAGTAGGCAAAATAGAAGCGATTCTTTATTTAAAGGGTAAACCCTTATCACTAAGTGAAATTGCTGAATATGCGAAATGCGATCGCTTCACAGCAGAAGAAGGAATTATCCAACTAATTGAGAATTATTCCCGTCAAGACACAGCTTTAGAAGTCGTAGAAACTGAACATGGTTATAGTTTACAACTGCGGTCAGAATTTCATGATTTAGTGCAAGCTATAATACCAGTAGAATTGGGAGTTGGGGCATTACGGACATTAGCAGCGATCGCCCTCCATAATCCCATATTGCAAAGTGAATTGATTAATTTACGGGGTTCAGGAGCTTATCAGCACGTTCAAGAATTAGTAGAATCCGGTTTCGTCCGCAAACGCCGAGAAAGTGATTCTCGCTCCTTTTCTCTGCAAATAACACCAAAATTTCATCAGTATTTTCAAATCGAACAACTACCCCAAATTTTGGCAATTCCAGACAAAGAACAGCAACTAGAACTGGAGTTAGAAGGATTAGAGGCAGAGGAGGGAACAATTCAAAATTAAAAAACCCTTCTCTATTCCCTATTCCCTTTTCTCTGTAGAAAATGCGCTACCCTATGAATATGGTTTAGAGTAAAATCAGCAGTTAAGCTAATATAAATCGCCAATGGTGTTTGATCCTGACTTTTTGCAAGACGACTCTGAGCAACACCCTAATCAACTTCTGAATGATCGCTTTGGGGACAACCCAAACCAATTACTGAAATATTTACAGCATCAATCTCCTGAAGTTTTAGCCCGTGTAGCCCAAGCTGTCAGCCCCGAAATTAAACAAATCATTTCCCAGAATGTCCAAGGACTCGTGGGAGTGATACCGACAGAACATTTTAATGTGCAAATTACAACAGACCGGGAAAATCTAGCGGGAATACTAGCATCAGCAATGATGACAGGTTATTTTCTCCGCCAAATGGAACAGAGAATGCAATTGGAACATTTATCCAATCAATAGGAGTCAGGAGTCAGGAGTCAGGAGTCAGGAGTTCACCAAAAACAAAGAACAAAAAGAAAGTTTCTTCCCCTCCCCCTGCTTCCTATTCCTGTTCTCTGTCCCCTGCTATTGAGGTTGACACTCCCCGGTCTAAAGACGCGGGGATTCTATAGAGAGTTTCAGTCTATATCTCTCAGTTATCCCAGCTTCAGGCAGGGTTCCTTAAATATTTGGGTTCCTGCCCTGATCCTGTTTGCCATTACCGGCAGAATCATTTCTGACAAGCGTAACTTTCCGAGAGTCCCCCGGTAGGTTTTTAATGTCTTTGCTGACAATTTAACTGTATCACGAATATGGATTAAAATTTGAAGTTATTTCAAATTTTTAAATTAATGTTAATGCAGGATAAAGGAAAGCCTCTAGCCTTCATCCCTTGTCTAAAGCACAGATGTAGCTTCCTACAGCAATTTCCAATCATATAAGGTACATCTTAGCCCCTCATCGCTTGCGGGGAGGGGGTTGGGGGTGGGGTTCTTGTTCCGGGTTTGATGACAATTTGCTGTAAGTCAGCTACATCTTCAAGGGTTTTCGGCATTTCCCTTATAATTTCCCGAACGAACCTGAAATATTTGAGTTTTCCCATTGCGGTTGACTTCTATGGTAAGAATGTCTCCAACACTACTCGATTCGACTATCTTTTGGACTTGAGCCGCAATTTTGATTTGTTTACCATTAACTTTTTGAATCACGTCACCAGGAAGTAATCCTCCTATCTGTGCGGGTGATTTTTCCATAACTTTTCTGATAACAATTCCCACGTCTGGCTGAATGTTTAGCTGATCTTCCGCTTTCAGTCGCTCTTTTGTGGTTGTGGAAATGTCTATCATCTCAATTCCTAGAAAGGGGTGAGCAACTTCTCCTGTGGTAAATAGTTCATTGGCTACACGAAAGGCGGTTTCAATGGGGATAGCAAAACCAAGTCCTTGAGCATCAGCACGGATAGCAGTATTTACGCCAATAACTTGCCCTTGAGCATTTAAGAGTGGTCCACCAGAATTGCCAGGATTAATAGCTGCATCTGTTTGGATAAAACTAACGCGCTTATTAGGAACGCCTACTTGGGCGCTAGTTCTGTCCGTGGCACTGATAATGCCAATAGTGACAGTATTATCTAAACCTAACGGATTGCCTATAGCGATCGCCCATTGTCCAGGAATTAAATTTTGTGAATTACCTAACTTGACTATCGGCAACTTGTGGGCGGAAATTTTGACTGCGGCTATATCTGTCACCGTATCAACTCCTACCACCTTCCCCTCAAAACTCCGCCCATCTTTGAGGGTAACTTGAACCGTGTCTGTATCTGCCACTACATGAGCATTAGTTAATAACTTACCATCCTCACTCAGTATAAATCCTGAACCTGTTCCCCGCTCAACTTTTTCTGAGGGGATTGGTTGTTCATCCTCTTTAAAAAAATGGCGAAATAAGGGATTTTTGAGAGCTTCAGTCATCGGATTTGATACTTTACGAATTGCATTAATTCGCACAACCGCAGGACCAACTCTGCCGACAGCAGTGGCGATAAAATTGATATTATCACTTCCCGAAGTGTTAAGTATGCCATTGACAGGTTGAGGAGCAGCAGATTCAGCAGGTAAAGTTACTGCCACATTTTTTAATTCTTGAAATGAAAGATTGTGCGTCCAAAAATAACGACTAACAAATACACCACCACCAGAGCCAATTACCACCAAACCTAGATAAACAGCCAGTTGCTTCCAAGATACATTCATAATTATTAAGAATAATGGCACTCAAGGACAGATGAAAGCTTATCTCTTTAGTGTAATCAAGCAAACCTTCAGTGAACAGATTATTTGAGCGATAAATATCAAAAATTTGTCAGCATATTCGGGGATCATATCTAGTAGTCTGTCAACCCGAAAATGACGGGTGAAGGGGAGAAGAGAGGTGGGGGAGGTGGGGGAGGTGGGGGAGGTGGGGGAGGTGGGGGAGGTAGGGGGGGAGGGAAGAACAGAAGTTTTTTTCCATTACCCGTCAAAATAAATTTGACGAACTACTAGTTCTTAGATTTCATCATGGATTTACTCAAAATAGGTAGTAAAAAGATAGAGGAAAAACTTTATCCTATCTTTAACAATTCCCCACTAAAATCTAAAAATTAGCGGTTTCTGGACTTCTTTACATGAAATTTTCCTATTGTTCACTATGTTTTTTGAGCTTATTTAGCACTTTAGGTTTATTATCCACCTTATTACAATTACAAAGTGCTAATGCTAGTCCAGGGAGTTGTCCTGTTCCCGTCTTAGCTCGTATCCAACGTCATCAAGTTAATCGCGGTGAAACTTTAGCAAGTATAGCTAATCGCTATAATCTATCACCAGAAACCATTATGGGAATCAATCCATCTGTTAAGAATGGGGTGGTAAGTCCAGGTACAGAATTGCAAATTCTTCCTTTTAATGGCATTGTTGTGGAAGTTCCTCGTAATCAAAGCTGGCGACAAATCGCATCTAAATATAAAGTTCGCCCAGATACAGTCTTTGAAATCAATGGTTGTCAGAAAACCCCTAAATTTGTTTTTTTACCAATACTTCCAGGGGTAACTAATACTACTGCCCCTACTCCTGCTGCTGGGGTAATTGCTACGGCACCTAGTACCCCCGCTGAAAACATTACTGGTTATCCCTTGCCAAGTGTTACAGAGGTTGGATTAGCTTATGGTTGGCAATATCACCCGGTAACAGGAGACGTTTTCTTTCATAGTGGCGTAGATTTGTTAGCGCCAGTAAATACTCCTGTGGCAGCGATCGCTTCAGGAATCGTCGTCTTTGCCAAGGAACAAGGTAGTTACGGCAAATTAGTCATTATTAACCACGCAGGTGGCTCACAGAGCCGTTACGCCCAACTTGACAGCATCAAGGTCACGCTCGGTCAAACGGTCAACAAAGGCGATATTTTAGGATCAGTGGGAACTACAGGACAACCAACCTCTACTCAACCCCATCTTCATTTTGAAATGCGTTCTAACGGTTATTTAGGTTGGGAAGCAAAAAATCCCAAGGAGTTTTTAAAGTGAGGAGTCAAGCCATAGTTCAGAGCTAATAACTCAAGTCCCTTTTAACGGATTATAAACGAAAAAAAAGGTTTGGTGCTATGACCAAACCTCCATAATTGCTGTGCTTAACAACGTACTCAATTAATTTAGTGCTACTCTAGTCACATATCATCTTCCTATGGAATGTGTACAGATTGCTCTAATTGTGATAGATCAAGACAAAAATATATATTGGCGTTGCAAATATTAGTCTATATGAAATTATACAAATTAATTTAAATATAAAAAAGGCTTGGGTGTTAGCCAAGCCTTTATATATACCAGGTGTTTACCATATATAGATACTTTAAACCTTAAATTACTCCTATTCATCTTCCTATCAGGTGTGTACAAATTCAATAAAATCTGATATGGCGGATGTTTATAAGTAGGGGTTGCTGAAAAAGTTATCTGTGAGGGCTAGTAGTGTGTCAACCCGAAAATGACGGGTGAAGGCGAGTAGGGGGGGTAGGGGGGTAGGGGGGTAGGGGGAGGTAGGGGGGGTGGGGGAGGTGGGGGGGGTGGGGGAGGTAGAGGGGGAGGGAAGAACAGAAGTTTTTTCCGATCATTACCCGTCAAAATAAATTTGACGAACTACTAGAAGTATGGCTAACGCCACGCTGCGCTATCAGCAAACCCTACTTAATGGTTTTTGAGCGATCGCTGGCTCGAAAATTGCCGAAAATTTGATCAGGTAGGCCAAAAGACCTACCCTACAGCTATTCTTTCAAAATAGTCTTGGATGCCATTCTTGTCTTCTTGCGATCGCTTTCGGTGAGTTCTTCACCTGCTTGTAAGCGAGTTGCTGAAACTTGTAGCACGGTGGCTGCACAGGTATCGCCAATTTGTAAGGCGGTATTAGCAGCAGTTTGTAACATTGTGGCAGCACCAAGGCGATCGCCTAGTTCTAATTTTGCCTCAGCTAATTGAGTTTGCCGATATTTAGCCAAAAGCAGAATCGAGTTTAGCACCTGGGAATTGAGAGCAGGTTCATAACTCTTGGTAAAATTGGCATATATTGGCACTAAGGGAGAAAGTAAACCCTCTTTATTCAAGGATGGGTCATCATAGCGAATTTGAATATGACCAATGACTTGTTTCCCTTCTGGTAATTGTCCCAGATAAATATTCGCTAAAACAACCCTTTCGCTATCCTTCATCAAGTCCCCTAACCGCAGTATTAAAGTCCCATTAGCATCGGTTTCCACTGGTAATTCAATGGTATCTGGCGCAACTTGGGCAACGGGTTTGAGTTCCGCCAGACGGACAACAGGGACTAAAGATAGGAGTAAATGGGCATTTGTTAATCCCACCGACTGTACCCGCCGAAATAGCCGCGCAAATTGAGTTACAGCTTGCTCTGGGTTCTCGATATAAGCTAGAGTCCCACCCCCTGCATCAGCAATCTTTTCCAATAAATCTGGATTCCAGTCATCACCAAAACCCAGGGTGTTAATTGTCAGGTTGAGTTTGGCGGCTTTTTTGGCAAGTTGCAAACAACGTTTATTGTCATTTGGTCCAATTTGCCATTTCCAAATCTGTAACCCGTTATCCCCATGACCATCTGTGAGGAGGAAGGCTTGGGAAACCGCCCCTTTTGTGCCTTTGAGTAGTTCTGTAATCCCCAAGGATAAACCTTCGGCGATGACAGTCCCTCCAGCAGCCTTTAGCTTGGCTCTTAACTGGGTTTTGATGCTTTCAATATCTTGGATGATTTGGTTGGGGATAATGACTCCAGATGTGCCAGCAAAACCGATGATGGAAATCCTGTCACCAACTTTTAATTGATCCAATAATTGCTCAACTGCTTGAATGACAATATTCATGGGTTCACCGGACATAGAACCACTTTGATCGAGAATCAAGCAGAGATTCAAGGGTAAACTTTGTTCAAATTCAGCAGGAATAGCGGAAATAGAAATTGAGAGTTGACGTTGATTGCTTTGTTGGGCAGCATCAACGTTGGTATCATTTAGAGCCGATGTTAGTTGAACTTTCATTGAGGGGAAGCATCTTGCAAAACAGTTTTTGAGACAATTCTGGTTTTTTTGCGATCGCTTTCTGATAACTGTTCCCCAGCTTGTAAGCGGGTGGCGGAAACTTGCAATACCGTTGCAGCACTAGCATCTCCCATTTGCAGCGCAGTTTTTGCCGCAGTTTGTAACATCGTTGCTGCACCAGCCCGATCACCCTGCTGTAATTTCGTTTCTGCTAACTGGGTTTGGCGATATTTGGCTAAAGCTAAAACCGACCGTTGTACCTGGGGATTTGGTGCTGGTTGGTATTCCCTGGTGACATGAGCATAAATTGGTAGATTGGGGGAGTATAGCCCGATTTGGTTATGGGCGGGGTCATCGTAGCGGACTTGAACATTAGCGATCGCCTGTTTACCTTCTGGCAACTGTCCCACATAAATATTAACTAAAACTACCCGTTCCCCGTCTTTCATTAAATCGCCCAATCTCACCACCAAGCGCCCATCGCTTTCGGGTTGTACTGGTAACTCAATGGTATCTGGGGAAACTTGGGCAATGGGTTTGAGTTCTGCTAACCGCACATTAGGCATTAAGGATAATAATAGTTGAGCGTTAGTCAACCCCACTGTTTGCATTCGACTAAACAACCGCCCAAATTCCGATACAGCCTGATCTGGGTGTTGAATATAAGACAACGTACCCATACCAGCATCAGCGATTTTTTCTAAAACTTTATCATTCCAATTGTCACCAAATCCCAATGTATTTAGAGTTAAATTATAACTGGCGGCTAATTGGGCAAATTTCAAACAGCGATCGTTATCACCATGTTCATTTTCTCCATCAGTCAGTAAAAATGCTTGGGAAACTGTATCATGTTTACCCTTGGCTAACTCTTCAATTCCTAAGCGTAAACCCTCATCAATGGCAGTTCCCCCATCAGCTTTGAGTTGCATTATCTGTTTTTTAATATGTTGGCGATCGCTAATTAACTGATTTGGGACTAGAACTTTAGCCCGGTGGTCAAAAACAACCACACTGAGGCGATCTTCAGGAGTGAGACGATCTACCAATAAACAAGCGGCATTTTTCACAGTTTCTAGGGATTTTCCCATCATTGAACCGCTATGATCGAGAATTAAGCATAAATTCAAAGGCACAGTCCGATCTATTGTTTCACCACTAGCAGAAACAGAAACTACTAATTGACGTTGAGTGCTAGTTTGATTTGCATCTATACCAGCATCATTGAGCGCTAGTTGTAAATTAACTTTCATAATTTCAATTTCCTATCTAGTTTAGACAGATACAATTTTACAGATAACTTCAAACCGCATCCTCTATACTACGGAAAATAAGTTAATTTAGGAGTCACAGGCTGAGAATCACTGGAATAAAAGCCTTAACTTTCCCTAAAACAGAGACTGAAATATGAACAAATAAACATGAAAATTGATATAATTTAATTATTCAAAAAGTAATTTTTCAGGGTTTCTGCTAAAGTAAAAGGAGATTCTTTAGGAAAGAAGTTTAATTTAATTCCTGTTTCTTCAGATGCTTTTAAACGAGCTTTTTCATAACAATCTGCAAATATTTCTATAAATAGAGGTTGCAAACTAGGACTATCTTCTAATAATAATTCAATACAAATACGTTGCTCTGTAATCGTACTGCGCCAGCTTTCACTACGTTTTTCAGGTTGATATTGCCATTTTAGTAAGTGCATTAATAGCACAATTAAACGGCTCTTTAACTCCCGTTTTTCACTTTTTCCCATGCTTTCAATTTCTTCTATCAGATTTGCTAAATCAATTTCTGCAAATTTCCCTGCTTTTAATTGTTTAGCTATTGTTTCTATCCACAGATAAAAATCTTGGTCGTAAAGATCATCATTAGTAGTGACTGTTGGTTGATGTGTTGTCATAATGATTTCTAACCTCCTGCAATAATCCTATCAGTAAATCATTCTATTGCTTCTCTTTCTTCATATTCACCTTGAGGATATCTAATAATTGGGTCATCTGCTAAACAGCCATAAGTTCTATTAATAAAATCATGCCATTCTAAATCTTTGATTTCTTGATTTTGGGCAATTTTGATGGTTTGATTCACAGGTTCAAATGTGACTGTTACTTCTAATTCTGTTTCTCTCATCTCCAGAGGGATATCTAAATGAAGCACCCCCTCTTGACCTACGTAGGAACGAATTTTGATACTTTGCATATTTTTATTATCTGCTATTTTATTTAATATATCAAATCATAATAAGATTTAGGTATGAATTTTAATAATATATCTAGTTTTGTTTCGCGCAAAGGTACAAAGGAGCAAAGACGCAAAGAAAGAGAGGGTTATTTTTTGCCAAATCCTTTAGGTTTGTTTTGAGAATTGCCTTTTTTGGATTTTGGTTTAAAATTGGGTAATTCACTTTTGTTAGATTTCAGATTATCCCAAATAGTTGCAATAGTTTCTTTACAATCAACAGTATCAGGATGATTTTCTCCGAATTGCTCATGATAAATTTCTAAAGCTTTCATGAAGAGAACGAGAGCCTTATCATAAGACATTTCCTCATGATAAATAAACCCTAAATGTTTAAAAATTCGAGCAACATTATGATTTCTATTTCCGAATAAACTCTGACTCAATTTCAATGCTTGAAAATACCAATCTTTTGCTTCACTATAGCGTTTTTGGCATATATAAAGATATGCTAAATTATTCATAGTTAATGCTACATTGGGATTCTCCTCATCCAATAAGCTTTTCATTAATTCCAAAGTATCTAAATATATGGATTCAGCTTCTTGATAACGACCTTGAGATTCGTATAAGTTAGCTAGATTATTTAAGCTGGTTGCCACATCTGGATGTTTAGATCCAAAGAGTCTCTTTTTAATTTCTAAGCATTGTGATAATACAGATTCAGCTTCTTGGTAGCGGTTTTGACTTTGATATATCATAGCCAAATTATTTAGGATTTTGGCTACATTAGGATTCTCTGACCCAAGTAGGCGTTGACTTTTTTCTAAGGCTTTCAAACATAGAGATTCTGCTTCTTGATAACGATTTTGACACCGATATAAATCAGATAAGTTGTTAAAAGAGCTTGCTATATGAGGATGATCTTCTACCAGAATAAGCTGGTGAATTGCCAGGGCTTGTAATAAAAGGGGTTCTGCTTCTGTGTAACGACATTGAGCTTTGTAAAGACCAGCCAAATTTTCAAGACAGCTTGCTATCTCAGTATGATTTTCTCCTCTTAAAATTCGTCTAAGCTCCAATGCCTTGGTTAACCGAATTTCCGCTTCTGTGTAAAGACCTTGAGATTTATAAACTACTCCTAGCAGATTTAGGCTGTCGGCTGTAAATAAGTCGTTTTCCTCTGCTGAATTTTGATTTATTTCCAATGCTTGTAATAAAAGTCGTTGAGCCTCCTTGTAGCGACCTTGAAGTTGATAGATTTTTGCTAAATAGTTAAGGATAACTAAGAGGGCTGAATGTTCTAAGCCAAAATGAATTTCAATGATAGATAAACACTTTTCAATCCATAATTCTGCTGTGTTATAAAAACCCTGACTAATATAAAACTTACCTAACCCAAGAAAAGGCCATATTAAATTATTTTCACTGATAAATTTTCTCAAATTTTCATCTTTTGCTACTTCAATTAAATGAGATGTAGAAGGAGAAAATGTTTGAATATGCTGAATATCTAAAAATTCAGGAATTTGTTTTGCTATAGTAACTATTGCATTCACAAACCCTGTTTTAAAACTATCAACTCTCTCTGACTCTTCCCGCTTATCTCGCAAAAATTCCCGAATTAATGGATGTACTCTATAACTTCCTTGACCTGTACGTTCCAATAAATTAAAATCTAATAAATCTCCTCTAGCTTCTTCCACAATATCTAAATCAATTTCTTGATTTTCTAAAACTGGTAAATTTTGATAAGCCTTTTTTACCAACTCCCAAGGAATATCAGCCAAAGCAAACAAACTTAACATACAGCCTAATTCTTGGGCATTTTCATCTAAACGTTCCCAACTTAATTCAAAGGCATCATTTACCCCTAGTTTAGCTGTCATTGTAGCATCAGCTTTTATAATTGATGTATGCCTCAGCCGCTTTTTCTCTAGTAAAGATAATATTGTCTTTAATGATAAATCTGGATCACGATCTAAATAACGTCCAACTAACTCCAATCCCAAAGGTAAATAACCCAACCAACTGCATATTTTTTCAGCAATTTCTAATTCTTGTTCAATGCGTTCAGCACTAACTAACGACTTTAATAAATCTAGTGCTGGCTGTGGTTGAAGTGTTTCAAGTTGCAAATGTAAAAATGAACGTCCTAAATTTTCTCGTCTGGTAAGAAGTATTGTAAAACTTGATGATTCTGGTGGTAAATAAGGTTTAATTTTTCCATAGCCTGTAACATCATCTATTACTATCAACCATTCACCAGTTCGCCAATTTCGCCAACAGTAATTTAACTGTGTTGGTATATCCCAATCTTCCGGCGGATTCAAATTTAAAAAACTTCGGGCAAAATTAACTATCTGTCTAGCTATATCTCCATCTCTACCATCTAACCAACAAACACCACCACTAGAAATATTAGATTTATTCTCTCGACAATTTTGTAAATGTCTTAATGCGTATTGTTTGGCAAATTCAGTTTTACCTACTCCACCCATTCCCACAATTACAGCAATTTTGAGTCCATTTTGTTGCTGTAACAATTCATCTAGCTTTTGAACTTCATCTTCACGTCCAACAAACTGTAAAACTCCATTAGGAGGAATGTTTTTATAATATAAAATATCTGTATGATCAGCATTAAATCCCTGATTTCCAGGAAAGAGAAAATTTAAAGCCTCATACCGCTTTGGTAAATCTTCCAGTTTAAGAAAGTTTACCGGTTCTTCAATTTGAAAATGGGTGTCATAAATCCAAAATTCATCAAAATTGCAGAGAATAACATATCGAGGTTTTGGCTTTAATTCATTCCAATATTCAAAGACCTGTTTATGATGTTTCTCTAGCTTTTCACCACGACTTTTCATTTCTAATAGTAGTCGTGGCCGCCACACCAAGTCCGCAAACTTTGTATGCTGTCCGTCTGGCTTAATTCGATACTCTAGCTTTGCACCTGCTTCAATACAACCTCGATGTCCAAATGCTTGGAAAAGTTTAACGCAAAATTCCTGTCCTTCACCTTTTTCATAGCCTTTGAGGGAACGAGCGAAATTAATAAATTCTTGGATTTTGCTGGGTGTATCGGTCATAACAGGACTTTTATGATGGAGTCATTTATATTATTCCCTTTTTTAGGGTGCGATCGCTCTTCATTGGTAAAATTTCTTCACAATGCAGCATATTCTGACCCAGATTTCTTGTTACCTTTAATTTAGCGTTCTAAATCCGGTATAGCCGGTTAAATTGGCAGAATTAACATCTTCTTTCCAGCTTTCTATAAATATCGTTAAGATGGGAGGTAGAACCTCCCGGAAAGCATTCCCAGTCGGAGACTGGGAACGAGGGAAAAGCATTCCCAGTCGGAGACTGGGAACGAGGGAAAAGGAGTTCTCAGCAACTTACCAAATGCCGCAAAATTGGTTGAAGAATGTAGTAAATTATTACCTCTAATTGCTAGTATTTTCTAGCCCAGACGAATAGAATATGGCTTGGCTTCGCCACGCCAAGGGCGAACGCGGCTACACAACCAAAGTCTAAGAGAAATTTAACCCACGCAGGTGGGTTTCGTCTGTGTAGACGCGGTTTCTAACCGCCCCCTTTCTAAAAATACCGTTAAAATGGGAAGTTTTACAATCTCCTCCTAATTTATCTGGAGAAGATGTATTGCCAGAATTTTTTAGATTTACAACTTTCCCTCACATATCTGGGAATTTAAAATTGGTGGATATCAAGTATTAGATAAATGGTTGAAAGATAGAAAAAATTCTAAGAGAGAATTATCTACTGAGGAAATTGACTAGTATCAAAAAATTGTCATTGCTTTAACAGAAACTTTACGAATAATGCAGGAAATTGATATAATTGTTCCAGGTTTTCCCATAAGTAGGTGAACACAATAAAACCAAACTGTGTAAAGAAATGTAAAATCGCCCAAACCCTCTTCACTCTTGCCTCTTGCCTTTTGCCTTGCCATAACGACAATTTTCAACGCTCACCTACTTAGAGTAAAAACTGGTAATATTAACCAATATTAATTTCCTATTTACATTGAAAACCCAAAATGTCTCCTATTTACCTCTCTCTCCTCATGGTGCAAAAATAATATTAGGAAACAATATTACACCAGAACAATTAGTAGTTCCCCTTGCACCCACTCCTACAACAATGTTTGGACCCCGTGCAGCTTGTTTATTATCACCAACAGGACCATTATGGGTATCAGATACAGGACATCATCGTTTATTAGGGTGGCAAAATTTACCCACAAAAGATCATCAACCCGCGGACTGGGTAATAGGACAAACTGACTTTTTTCATGAAGGACAAAATGCTAAGGGTCCACCAGGAAAATCTACACTTAGTGTCCCTACAGGTATTTGTAAATGTGGTAATGGTTTAGCTGTTGCCGATGCTTGGAATCACCGCATTTTAATCTGGTACAATATACCAGAAGATAGTCATGTTCCCGCAGATTTGGTATTAGGACAAACTAACTTTATTGATAATGAACCAAATCGAGGTAATCAACAACCTGCGGCTAATACGTTACATTGGCCTTATGGTATTTTTTATCATCAAGGTAAGTTATTTGTAGCTGATACCGGAAATCGTCGGTTATTAATTTGGAATCAATTACCCACAGAAAATGGACAACCTGCGGATATAGTTTTGGGACAACCGAATATGATATCACGCAATGAAAATGGGGGTGGTTCTCCCACTGCCGCCAGTATGCGTTGGTGTCATGATATCACCCTTTGGGATGATAATTTAGTTGTTGCTGATGCAGGTAATAACCGGGTAATGATTTGGGAAGGAACACCAACAGAAAATAATGCCCCTTGTGCGGTGGTTTTAGGACAAAAAAACTTCAATTTTGTGGAATTAAATCAAGGTGTTTATTTCCCCATTGCAAGTAGTTTAAGTATGCCTTATGGGGTAGATGTTGCGGGGGATTGGTTAATAGTTGCTGATACAGCTAATTCCCGGTTGCTAGGATGGAAGAAACAAGCATCTATTTTATTATTGCAGGGTGCGATCGCTGATGGTGTGATGGGACAAGATAACTTTACAAATAAAAGCGAAAATCGGAATTTTGGACTACCAACAAGACAAAGTTTAAATTGGTGTTATGGAATTAAGGTTTGTGGGGAAACTGCGGTAGTTGCTGATTCTGGGAATAATCGCGTTTTGATTTGCAAGTTTTGATTATTTCACGCAGAGACGCAGAGGCGCAGAGGAGGAAGGATGAGAATAGAAGAAATTAGGGTTCGTGGGATTGTGCAAGGTGTGGGTTTTCGTCCTACTGTGTATCGTTTGGCGAAGGTTTTTGGGTTAAAGGGTGATGTTTGTAATGATGGGAAAGGGGTGTTAATTCGTGTTTCTGGTGGTGAGGAAGAAATAACGGAGTTTGTCAATAAGTTATATCAAGAATGTCCTCCTTTGGCAAGAATTAAGGAGTTGATTAGAAGTCCATATTTAGGGGAGTTTGATTTTAATACTTTTGTGATTTCTCGTAGTGTTAATAGTGTGGTGAAAACTGAGATTTCTCCTGACGCGGCAAGTTGTCCCCAATGTCAAAGGGAGATTTTTGATCCTTTTAGTCGTTATTTTCGTTATCCTTTTACTAATTGTACTCATTGTGGTCCAAGGTTGAGTATTATTCGCGCTATTCCCTACGATAGAAATAATACTAGCATGGTGAATTTTCCAATGTGCCAGGAATGTGAAAAGGAATATCAAGATGTAGAAAATCGTCGGTTTCATGCCCAACCTGTGGCTTGTTTTGTATGTGGACCTCGTGCATGGTTAGAAAGGACTGACGATAAACCTGTGATTTCTGATATGTTTTCCATGTTGGATGATGTGGATGCTGTTTGTACGTTATTACAAAAGGGTGAAATTGTTGCTATTAAAGGTTTAGGTGGTTTCCATTTAGCTTGCGATGCCACTTTAGAAAATGCAGTTTCAAAACTCAGAAATCGTAAAATTCGTTATCATAAACCTTTGGCTTTAATGGCAAGAGATATTAATATTATTTCTGAATATTGCTATGTTAATGATTTAGAAAAGGAATTATTAACAAGTTCTGCTGCACCAATAGTTTTATTAAATATTAAAGATCAGAGTAAATTAGCACCTTCTATAGCCCCAGGGCAAAATACTCTTGGTTTTATGCTACCTTATACACCGTTACATCATTTAATTCTCAGAAGAATGAAAGTACCAATAGTCTTAACTAGCGGTAATATTTCTGATCAACCACAATGTATAGATAATGAAGATGCAAAAGATAAATTATCCAAAATAGCTGATTATTTTCTTTTACATAATCGTGATATTGTTAATAGAGTAGATGATTCTGTAGTGCGAGTTATTGATAATCAGATTCAAACCCTCAGACGCGCTAGAGGATATGCACCAGCACCAATTCTTTTACCTCCAGGTTTTAAAAATATACCGCCTATTTTAGCAATGGGTAGTGAGTTAAAAAACACCTTTTGCTTATTACGAGAAAGTGAGGCGATTTTATCACAACATTTAGGAGATTTAGAAAATGCGGCTGCTTTCAATGCTTATCAAGAAACATTGAATTTATATCTGAATTTATTTCAACATCAACCAGAGATAATTGCTATTGATAAACATCCAGAGTATTTATCTTCTAAACTTGGCAAAGAACTAGCAGAAAGTAATAACATTAAATTAGAAGAAATTCAACATCATCATGCCCATATAGCTGCCTGTATGGCAGAAAATCAAATTTCCTTAGATACAAAACCCATTTTAGGAATAGCTTTTGATGGGTTAGGATATGGTGAAGATGGTACACTGTGGGGAGGAGAATTTTTACTAGCAGATTATTGTAACTTTCAAAGATTAGCTACATTTACACCAATGGCAATGATAGGAGGAAAACAGGCAATTTATCAACCTTGGAGAAATACATACTCTCAATTAATTAATGCTTTTACTTGGGAAGAAATCAAAGAAAAGTACAGTGATTTAGAAATCATCAAATTTTTAGAAACTAACAACCCAAAACTACTCAACCAAATCATAGAAAAAGGTATTAATTCACCCTTAACATCATCAGTAGGCAGATTATTTGATGCAGTTGCAGCCGCAATAGGTATTTGTCGAGAACAATGTAGCTATGAAGGACAAGCAGCAATAGAAATGGAAACAATAGCTGATGTCAATATTTTAAACAATGATGAAGAAAGTCTAAATTATTCCTTTAAATTTAAAAAATCAGATAATATTTATTATATAAATACATCTCCAACATGGCGAGAAATCCTCAATGATATTAAACAGCACATATCCTCATCAGAAATAGCTGCAAAATTTCATAAAAGTTTAGCTATTACTGTTGTAACAATGGTTAAACAACTTAGACAAGAACACGAATTTCACCAAGTAGCATTAACAGGAGGAGTATTTCAAAATCGAATTTTATTACAACAGGTAAAAAAGCGATTAGAAAAATTAGAAATTAACGTATTAACTCACAGTATATTACCGACAAATGATGGCAGTTTATCATTAGGACAAAGTGTAATTACAGCCGCTAAATACTTAAAAGAAATAACATAAAAACCTCTGTTGTCTCCGCGCCTCTGCGTGAGATAAATCTTAAAAAAGGAAAACTAAAATGTGTTTAGGAATACCCGGACAAATAACAGAAATAACCAACCGTGAACATAAACTAGCTATGGTTAATATTGGAGGAGTCAAAAGACAAATAAATATAGCCTGTATAGTTGACGAACAACACCCACCAGAAAAATGTATAGGAGATTGGGTATTAGTTCACGTCGGTTTTGCCATGAACAGAATCAACGAACAAGAAGCCGCAGAAACATTACAATTATTGCAAGAAATAGCCGCCTTGCACTAAAGTACAAGGCTAATAGCAAAAGTCCGTTAAAACGGACTGGAAAAGCAAAATAATGACATTCTAGCTAATCAATTTATGTTTTGTGAAGTAATTAATCCAAAATCTAAAACCTAAAAAAATTTAAAATTGATATGAAATATGTAGATGAATTTCGCAACCCTGAAAAAGCCCTCGCTTTACAACAAGAAATAATCAAACTCAGCCAACAAATAGACAAACATATCAAAATAATGGAAGTATGTGGAGGACATACCCATGCTATTTTTAAATATGGAATCGAAGAAATATTACCCGATAATATAGAATTAATTCATGGTCCTGGTTGTCCAGTTTGCGTCATGCCTAAAGGGAGAATAGATGATGCGATCGCACTCTGTCAACTACCCAACATCATATTTACCACATTTGGCGACGCAATGCGCGTACCCGGTGCAAAAACCAGCTTATTACAAGCCAAAGCCCAAGGCGCTGATATTCGCATGGTTTACTCACCATTGGATAGTCTGAAAATAGCCAAAGAAAACCCCAATAAAGAAATAGTTTTCTTTGGTTTAGGCTTTGAAACCACCGCCCCTAGTACCGCATTTACCATTCTTCAAGCAGCCGCAGAAAATATTACTAATTTCAGTATGTTTTCTAATCATGTATTAGTAATTCCTGCATTACAAGCATTATTAGAAAATCCCGATTTACAACTTGATGGTTTTGTTGGACCAGGTCATGTAAGTATAGTCATAGGAACAGAACCTTATGAATTTATTGCCCAAGAATATCATAAACCCATTGTTATTTCTGGCTTTGAACCATTAGATATCTTCCAATCAATTTGGATGTTATTAAAACAAATAGTAGAAAATCGTTGTCAAGTCGAAAATCAATATAATCGTTTAGTAGAACCTAGGGGAAATCAAAACGCATTAATAGCCATGAATCAAGTTTTTACAGTTCGTGAGAAATTTGCATGGCGAGGTTTAGGAGAAATCCCCAATTCCGGTTTTAAAATTCGTGCAGAATATGCCCAATTTGATGCTGAAGTTAAATTTACCATTCCTAATTTAAAAGTAGCAGATCATAAAGCTTGTCAGTGTGGAGAAATTCTGAAAGGAGTTTTAAAACCTTGGCAATGTCAAGTATTTGGAACAGCTTGCACACCAGAAACACCCATAGGGACTTGTATGGTTTCTTCCGAAGGTGCTTGTGCAGCATATTACAAATATGGGCGACTTTCCACTATGGCTAAAAGAGATAAATCAGGTGTATCTCCACAATCGCTATCAGTCTAAATTGCACAATTTGAGGAAAATTATATGCCTTTTGTCACTGTTCAAATTGGTAAAGGTCACTCCATAGAAAAAAAGCGAAAATTAGTTAAAGCTGTAACCGATGCTTTAGTTTCTGCTTTAGGAACAAAACCCGAATGGATAACCGTACATATTGACGAATTTGAACGGGAAGATTGGGCAGTTGGTGGCATTTTACATTACGATAAACACAATGGTAGACATGAAGAAACAGGTAGGTAATTAATTAATAATGACAGGCAAGATGCCTGTCCCACAAGAAAAAAAATATAATTACAAAGCAATTTTAAAATGCCAATTAACCCTAATCAAAATTCACTCTTTCAAAAAATCGAACAAGTCCGTCGTCGTGCAGGAAAAGTGAGAGATACTCATATTAATTTATCTCATGGTAGTGGTGGTAAAGCCATGAGAGATTTAATCGCCGATATCTTTGTGAAAAGTTTTGATAATCCCATTCTTGCCCAATTAGAAGACCAAGCCACATTTGATTTAGCCAGTCTTTCTCAACATGGAAAGCGACTAGCATTTACCACAGATTCTTATGTAGTAGACCCCTTATTTTTCCCTGGTTCAGACATAGGAGAACTAGCAATAAATGGCACAATTAATGATTTAGCTGTGAGTGGTGCAAAACCTTTATATCTCACTTGTAGCGTCATTTTAGAAGAAGGTTTACCAGTAGAAACATTACGCCGTGTAGTTGCCAGTATGCAGAAAGCAGCCCAAAAAGCTGGAGTGCAAATAGTCACAGGAGACACCAAAGTTGTTAATCGTGGTTGTGCTGATAAACTATTTATTAATACTGCTGGTATTGGTATAATTCCCCCAGGAATTAATATTTCTCCTCGCAACATTCAACCAGGAGACGTAGTAATTATTAATGGAGAAATAGGCAATCATGGCACAGCAATATTAATTGCCAGAGGAGAATTAGCATTAGAAACAGATATAGAAAGCGACTGTCAACCATTACATGAATTAGTCGCCGAAATCATCAAAGTTTGTCCCCAAATTCACGCCATGAGAGACGCAACCAGAGGAGGTTTAGCCACAGTATTAAATGAATTTGCCCTCACCGCAAACGTAGGCATACGCATTAATGAAAACGCAATTCCTATTCGAGAAGAAGTAAATGGAGTCTGTGAAATATTAGGATTAGAACCCTTATACTTAGCTAATGAAGGAAAATTAGTAATAGTTGCACCTCCTGAAAAAGCCGATTTAATATTAGAAATTATGCGAAATCATCCTACGGGAAAAGACGCATCTATCATTGGTGAAGTTATCACCAACCCACCAGGAATAGTATTATTAAAAACTGCCTTTGGTGCGGAAAGAATCCTTGATATGTTAGTAGGTGATCAACTTCCTAGAATATGTTAATCGTAGGTTGGGTTGAGGTAAGGAAACCCAACATCTTCTATCATGAAAATAAAAATTGGTGACATTGTGCAGGAATTAGTGATATAATCATATACAATACTTATTTGTGAAGAGAATATGTTAAAACACCTCACAATTACAGAAGCACAACAGCAAATTTTAGATTTGCCTGATGATGTACAACAAGAGCCAATAATTATTACCAAACATGGTAAACCAGTCATGGCAGCTATTAGTTTTGAGCAATATGAATCTTTATTAGAAACTTTAGCAATTTTATTTGATAAAGAATTTACCCAACAATTACAAGAAAGTATAGCTCAAGCACACAGGGGAGAAACTATTAGTTGGCATGATGCAAAACTCAAACTCGGACTTTGAAAAACCACAAACTGATAATATTGAATTTGAAATTCAGTTAACACCTTTAGCATTAGAGATGTTAGCAAATATTAAAGATAAACGTCACCAAAAAGCTCTAAGTTCACGAATTGATAAACTAAAAATAGAACCAGAAAAACAGGGAAAACCTTTAACTGGACAACTAATAAATTATCGTAGTCTTAGGGCTGTAGGGCAACGCTACCGTATAGTTTATCAAGTGGAAAATGATAAGGTAGTTGTTTTGGTAGTTGGTATAGGTTTAAGAAAGGAAGGTGATAAGGGAGATGTTTATAATTTATTACAAAAGTTATTATAGTTTACGGTAGTTCCTAGAATATGTTAAGCGTAGGTTGGGTTGACGGAAGGAAACCCAACATTTCCAAAATTTTCATGATTTTGTTGGGTTGCGCTGTCGCTTAACCCAACCTACAATTTTTTCTATTAAATTATGCTATGCACGAACTAGGAATAACCCAAAATATCATCGCTATAGTTAGCGAAAACGCCCAAAATAAAAAAGTTCAAAGAGTATTATTAGAAATCGGCAAATTATCAGCAATTATGCCAGATGCGATTAAATTCTGTTTTGATATTTGCGCCCAAGGTACAATAGTAGAAGGGGCAAGATTAGAAATTTTAGAAATACCAGGAATGGCTAAATGTCGTCAATGTGGTGCAACTTTTCCTATAGATAAACCTTTTGGAATTTGTGAATGTGGTAGTGTGCAATTAGATATCATAACTGGTGAAGAACTAAAAATTAAAGAAATTGAAGTGGAGGAATTATGTGTGTAACTTGTGGTTGTGCTGATAATAATCAAACGACAATTACAAACATGGAATATGCAGATCATCATACCCATACTTTAGCAGATGGAACTGTAATTACTCATTCTCATCACCATGAAGAATCACCCCAAATTCATGCTAAAATACATAATACAACCATATCTTTAGAACAAGAAATCTTAAGTAAAAATAACTTACTAGCTGCCCAAAATCGCGGCTGGTTTAAAGGTCGAAATATTCTGGCTTTGAATTTAATGAGTTCTCCCGGTGCAGGAAAAACTACATTATTAACTCGAACTATTAATGATTTAAAAGATCATTTAACTATTAGCGTGATTGAAGGTGATCAAGAAACTACTAATGATGCGGAAAAGATTAAATCAACAGGTTGTAAAGTCGTGCAAATTAACACGGGTACGGGCTGTCATTTAGACGCATCAATGATAGAAAGGGGTTTACAAGAACTGAATCCTCCTCTTAATTCTGTGGTGATGATTGAAAATGTCGGAAATTTAGTTTGTCCGGCTTTATTTGACTTGGGAGAAGCTGCTAAAGTTGTAATTTTATCGGTGACAGAGGGAGAAGATAAACCAATTAAATATCCCCATATTTTCCGCAATAGTGAAATTATGATTTTGACAAAAATTGATTTATTACCCTATTTGCAATTTGATGTTCAACGCTGTATTGAATATGCAAAACAGGTAAATCCAAAAATACAAATTTTCCAAGTTTCTGCTACTACTGGGGAAGGGTTGGCAGGTTTATATAATTGGTTAAATCAAGTTTGATTTATGTTTAAATTGGCTGTTTTTTTCTCGCGCAGAGACGCAGAGGCGCAGAGAGTAAGAGGTTGAGAAATGGGATTTATAATTATTTCTGAAAAACCGTTAATAATACAAACCCCAGTAAATTATAGTGACCTACACAAGTGAATCCAGCATGATTACCCATTTCTTCTCTTTGCTTTTGGCTATAAAATCTAACTGCTGTATGAGAATGGGGCGTAATTTGACATGGTGATGAGTTATTAAAAGTAATATCTACTAAATAAAATTTACCCCCAGGAGAAAGTACCCTTGCGACTTCTTTTAAAACCTGTTCTGGTTGGGGATAATGTAAGAAACTAATTGTATTAAAAACCGCATCAAATTGTCCCTCTGCAAAGGGGAGATTTTCCGCATTACCTTCCAGATAAATTAAGCGGGGACGGTGGCGGTTATTTTGTCTCGCTACCCGCAACATTTGCGGAGATAAATCTAAACCTGTGGCTGTAATTTCTGGAAATTGAGTTGCTAATCTATCTAATAAGCGTCCAGTACCACAACCTAAATCTAGAATATTTGCATGAGGTAATAATTCAACTTTTGTAATTAATCTTTGGTGAATAGCTTGATAAATAAAAGAAGGAAATGTCCAATCATAACTATTTGCCCAACGGTCAAATAGTTCTTTTTTATTATTTACAAAATTGCTAATCATGGCTGCTATATTTTTGTGTTAATTTTATTATAACAAAATAATAAGATATATCCCCGACTTCTTTAAGAGGGTGTTTGAAAAGTCACGATTGCTGTATCAAATGTTTTACCCCTCCCTAACCCTCCCCTTATAAAGGGGAGGGAACTGGATTTTCTTGTTTCTCCCCTTTGTAAGGGGGGTAACAATGTGATGAAAATTACGGGATACCACTTTTAAAACATCCTCTAAGAAGTCTGGGATATGGTAAGGAACGCAAATTTAATAACCTGCAATTCTGATGTAACCTGGAATGGTGCGTTACGCTGTCGCTAACACACCCTACTTTTGCACCTTATTTAATTCACATTCCTAATTTTAGTGATTAAAATATAATTTAGGACTTACAACCAATCTCGATAGGCTGAAATTTCAGTTACTCCAATTTCAAAAGGTGATCCTTTGCCAAAAGGAGGATAAACACGAATTTTGGCATCTTTAGTCAATCTTTCTAGTCTATTTCCCAATTGGGGAATATTGCTGACTATATGCCAATAAGCAACTATATCGGGACAGTCTACAATTAACATCAAAGTAGTCTTATCTGTGGTCATGTACCACTGACAATTAGATAGTAATACTTGAGTAATGCGATCGCACGCATAAAAGAAGCATCTACCTATAGATTGTTCCAACTCCAAATGGAGGATACCATCCTCTTTTGTTACCTTAATAGGAGGTAAATCATCGGGAGGAAGCAAAGAAAGTTTAGACATAATTCCGCACCTCTTGATTGTAGCGTTGCAAACTTTCTCGATTTTTTTGCAAAGAAAAAGATGAGGGTTTTAACGCTAGTGTGCTGAGATTTAATTCGTCCTGAAATTTCTTGATTTTGTCACGACAACCATTAACATCACCGATAATTGAATTCTCAATCAAATAGTCTTCATCGAAACAAATATTTGTCCGATCAAATGCTGGTTGTTGAGGACTTTTCTGCATTACTTGAGTCGAGTTAGCCGTCATTTCTTTGCTGAAGTGGCGAATAAAAGGCAATGCTTCATTTACCGCTTCATCATGGGTTTTACCCACAAAAAAGAACCGGGCTAACAGGAACTTTTCTGCACCACTGGAATTAAATTCCCGATACTTATTGACTGTCTTCCGCAATCTTTCTAGAGAAAAAGGCGGACCACCCATTAAACCGAAGGAATTTTCGGCAGCAAATTTAACTGCATCATCGTCACCACTAGCAACATAGATGGGAATTGGTTTTTGCAATGGTTGGGGATGAATTGTGAGATTTTCACATTGATAATATTCGCCATTAAATGATACATCAGTCTCATATAACAGCTTTTGAATCAATGCTACTGACTCTAACATTCTGGTGCGAGATTCCTGGGTTGTCACCCCAAAATGTTTATTTTGCTGTGGAAATGGTCCACCTTTCGCTACCCCAAAAGCCAGCCTCCCACTACAAAGATTATCCAAAGTGGCGATATCTTCAGCCACCCGGATTGGCTGATGAAATGGCAATAATACAGCCGCAGTTCCTAGACGAATTTGTGAAGTTACACCCGCCAAATGTGCCAATAACAGCAGAATTGAAGGACTAAGATTGAACTCATTAAAATGATGTTCCGTTACCCAAGCCTCTTCAAAACCTAAACTTTCAGCCTCTTTTACCAATAAAACTTGCTCAAAGATAGTCCGTCTAGCATCTAGGTGATGATTTTCGTAATTGCAGAAAAGTCCTGTTTTCATTGTTGACCAAATATTAGATTAGGCTGCGACTAATTGCAACTCCAACCATAATCGAGGTTCGGACTGCTTTAACTTCGACATAGGGTCACGTAGCAATCGTTTAGCATTCAGACAAACTACTTGAATTAACCCCATATTTTCGGCTAATTCTCTGAGGATTTCTTTTTTGGATTGGATACAGGGCATTATGTCTTCTCGACAATAAATTCCTATATATTGAAACCGTTTTGCAGGTCGTCCCCAAAAACAAGTAATAACTTTCACATGACAGCCTTCTAAGAGTTCTCCCACGGCTGGGTAATAGTCATTTACGACTCTAAGAAATTCTTGGGCTAGGATGTCTTCAGTAATCATCTGACTGATTCTTCTGTAGCTTCCATAACTCTATTAATTATAACATATAATTGTTATTTAAACCTGACAAAATAAATAAAATCAATAAGATCCCCGACTTTCTTTAAGAAGTCGGGGATCTGAAACTTTCAACTATCGAGAATTGCGTTCTGCTACTAAAACATCAGCAATGATATCTGGTAGACTTTTCAAATCGGTATATCCTTCTGAACCAGAAATTGGGGAAATAAAAGTATAGTTAGGATCACAAACTCCTGTGTCATAAACCTGCATAACCCATCTATCAGGTAATCCCTCTACACCCAATTCTACAATGTACCAACTCTCACCCATTAACCGAGAATTAATCACTGTAAACCAATCTCTATAATCATCAGCAATATTCCAATCTGCCAAAAGAAATTCCAATGATATTTTTCCGGCATCAGTTGCAGTCAATAACATTATTACTCCTGAGTGACAACTTGATTAGAAACTTCAGGGTATAAACCTAATTCTTTTGCCAATTGTTTAGCAACAAAAAATAGAAATTGCGCTCCATCTTGATTACCTTGATGAGCAAACATTGTGGCTACTTGTAACATTGCTTGCACTAAACCAGAATCAATTAATTCAGGTTGTGCTTCCAAAACTTCTGGTTCTTGACCATTAGGACATTGGAGAAGTTCATCAATTAAATTAAAATACTGTGTTTGGCGTTCGTCTGTCATGATAATTTAGTTTATGGTGAATGATTAATTTGAAAAATTACTGTTCGATGCTTTGTTGCCACATTCTTTCCAACATGGCAATGTGTTCTTTTAATACAGCAGCACGGTAGACAAGATATCTGTCATAAGCGATAATTCCTATACCAATACAAATGGGTGTTACTAAAAATATCCATTGCAAAATTGTTGCTAATTTATATTTTTTTGCGGTAACTTTGAGTTGATGAAGAAAATTATTGTCAGATAATTTGACCTTGACTAAAGATGGCTGAGTATTGATAATTTTTGTTTGGGGAACTAATGCTGGAGATGCTATATTTATTTTCGACAATTCACAGGATAAATTCTGTGTTTTAACGAACTCTCTATGTTGTCCCCAAACTATAGCAAATACTACTACCCCTGGAGAAATTAATGCTAAAGTTACCAAACTTACGGTAAGCACATTTAAAAGTTTGACTTTCATGTTTTCTCCATTACCAGGTATCAACTACCTAGAAAGAAAATTTCTATTAGTAGGTTTATTTTTTGCACCTTTTTTATTCAAAATATGCTTATCAAAATCTCCTCAAAACAAAATTCTTTCCTTTTATATTGTGTAATACAGACAGGATTGAAATAACTTTTGAGAAATATAGGAGTTAAGAAGTCCCCCCTGATTCGTCAGACTTGCATCTTAGGAACTTCGGGGGGTAGAGGGGAATCTCTGCGTAAATCCTATATCGTTTATATCAGTTGCCCTTTTAGTCCTAACTTTAAGTGAGTTGAATTAATATTATTAAGATGATTACGATAATACTCATAGTCTGTCATCCTGACTGTGCAAGCATTAAAAAAAATATTTGGTGTGGGGGTGCTAGTATTTTTTGAGTGGGGTACTAGCATTTTTGAGGGAGGGGACGGGGTATTTTGTACTCAAAGCCAAACTAATATCGGCTATTGGTTTGAGATATTTATTAGGGAAGATTCACAAGTACAAACTGTACTCAAATGACAGCATCTCATGACAAGGCTAGACCTAAGATATCTTGAATAAGTCAGAAACAAAATTAAGATATTCTAAGGAAGGTAGAACAGTATTATTTTCAACAATCAATACCCAACATGAGTGTTGGGTTTCATGCTATTGCTCCGCAACGCTCACGCGAACAACCCAACCTACGAATCAAGACTTTTTTCAATTTGGCGAAGGTATTAACAATTAGGAATATTTTCTTGTGGGAATAGACAGAAATTATGGTAAAATGGCTATGGCTAATATAAAGAACTAATCAGATAAATATGTAACTGAAATAGATTAATATATAAATTTTAGGAGTTTAGGAGTTAAAAAATGCGAATTGCTAAAGACGTAACAGAACTTATTGGAAAAACGCCATTAATTCAGTTAAATAAAATTCCCCAAGCCGAGGGAGTAGTAGCTAGGATAGTCGTCAAACTAGAAAGTATGAATCCTGCGGCTTCTGTAAAAGACAGAATTGGCGTAAGTATGATCCTTTCCGCTGAATCTGAAGGTTTAATTTCACCGGGCAAAACCATTTTAGTTGAACCAACATCTGGTAATACAGGTATCGCTTTAGCAATGGTAGCAGCCGCCCGTGGCTACAAGTTAATTTTAACTATGCCAGAAACCATGAGCCAAGAAAGACGGGCTATGTTGCGGGCTTATGGTGCAAGTTTGGAATTAACACCAGGAACTCAGGGAATGCGGGGCGCAATTAACAAAGCTGAGGAAATTGTTGCCAATACTCCTAATGCCTTTATGTTACAACAATTTGCCAACCCAGCTAACCCGAAAATTCACCGAGAAACCACCGCTGAGGAAATTTGGGCGGATACTGACGGAGAAGTTGATATCTTAATTTCTGGGGTAGGAACGGGCGGCACAATTACTGGTATTGCTGAAGTAATTAAACAACGCAAACCAAGTTTTCAAGTTATTGCAGTCGAACCTAGTAACAGTCCGATTCTATCAGGTGGTAAACCCGGTTCTCACAAAATTCAAGGAATTGGTGCGGGATTTATTCCTGATGTTTTGCGTCAAGATTTAATTGATGAAATAATTCAAGTGGAGGACGCAGCAGCAATTGAATATGGACGGAGATTAGCTAGGGAGGAAGGTTTATTATCAGGAATCTCTTCGGGTGCGGCTTTATCTGCTGCTGTTGAAGTTGGTAAACGCCCAGAAAATGCGGGTAAATTAATAGTAATGATTCAACCTTCTTTTGGTGAACGCTATTTAAGCACCGCATTGTTTCAAGATTTAATGAGTTAAACATTTTGTAAGGTTGGGTTGACGTATGTTCCCCAACATTTACCCGGTTTACAAAAAAAACAGTGTCATTATTTCAATCTCATGTTTTTAAACATGAGTTTTTTCTGTTCCCTGTTGCTTCTTCCTCTGAAACCTTGGAGAATGGTAACATTGATGCGATCGCTAATTTTTGGCTTAAACTGTTAGGGTGGTGGTAATGCTATTCCCGTTTTTCTAAACTCTGCGGGTAAAGGTTCATTATTAGACATCTCCGGTAAAGATTGTAGAGACGTTCCATGGAACGTCTCTACAGGGGTTTCATGTCACGCATATTTAATTTTCACCAGATGTCTATTGTTCAGCAAATTATACAAGGTCGCAGCTAAAGCATAAACTGTCCAATTTGGTAAATATAATTAATATAAAGCCTCATGTTAACTATCAATCATGAGGTGGGCAATGCCCACCCTACAAATTTATAAATTCACACCATGTTTCTTAGCAATTTCTACAAGTTGCTCATATTGATGTTGTGATGCTTTAGCTAAAATTGCATCTGCTTCTTCTGGATTAGTACCATCTTTAGGAATTAAATACTTCACATAAAGAGAAACAAAATCAACGACAGCAGCTAAACCTGTTAATTCGTGTTTATCGGCTTGTTTTCCAGCAATTACGGCTACTAACCCGGCTCTAATGGGGTCAGGTCTTACTTTCATAAATTGGTCAACTAATTGCTTAGAATAATCCGCTGGTGCTAAATTCTTTAACTTACTTTGATCAGGTTTAAATTCTAATCCTGCGGCTGTTGATTGATCCAACATACACCATTCTATAAATTCTTGGAGTGCGGCTTCAGGAAGCTTAGGAAGATATTGATGTAGTTCTAAATTAGACACAATTAGTTACCACTTTTAGTATTTAGTAATTCCTAATTGATAATTCTTAATCTGATAGTTAGGAATTATCAATTATTCCTTAAAATTCAGACTAACCCACTGATTTGGGAACTTTTGTACTGCACATAACAATTATATAGAACCCTGACTTATCGAAAAATAGAGAAAAGAACAGATCCCCGACTTCTTAGAGAAGTCGGGGATCTTAAGTATTAAGTAACATAAATTAAGCTGTTCTAAAACGAGCTAATTCTTCGCCGGTTTTCGCGTCGTGGGCGTGAACAGTACACACCAAACATGAATCAAAAGAACGGGCGACATGACCCACTTCTACGGGATCTTTAGGGTCTTGAATTGGTGTTCCAATTAATGCTTTTTCAATTGGTCCTAGTTGTCCTTCTCCGTCACGGGGTCCAATATTCCAAGTACCGGGAGCGATAACTTGATAATTCTTAATTTTGCCTTTTTCGATTTCTACCCAGTGACATAATGCACCTCTAGCAGCTTCCGTTGCACCCCAACCTTTACCATCTTTTTCTTCTGGTTTAATATACCAAGGATCGTTTAATTTAAACTCTCTTAAACAACGTTCAGCTTGACGATATAGTTTCACTATTTCATGGACTCTTCCTAATTGCCGAAGATGAACACTTGCACCGCCCATTTTCTTGAATGTATCGAGAATAAATGGGTCATAATGTTGCCAAGATTCCCCATGATTTCCCCCTGCAACTAATTGACGGGCTAGGGGACCGGCTTCTAAACGTCCTAAGTCTTGGTGAAGGACTGCACTTGACCAAGAATAAGCACCAGTAAAGTCTTTTTGGTTGTTATTAATTGGGTTTGTAGTGCGATCGCTTGGATGCCAATCTTCTGTACCTTCATCATACCAGGAATGGGTTAAATTCTCACGGGCAAAACCTTGATTCATCAAAGCATGAGTATCAGTGAAGCTATCATAAACACCGCTTTTCATAATCACAGCAGCGTTACGTCCTTCAATGGTGGGATGATTATATTTATCCTCATGGGGAATATAACCCCAAGTCACATATTTACCCACACCAGCGCCATATCGATCTAAACCGATATCTAACCCCATGCGCCAATATAAACCTAAGTCAGATTCTCGATGTTTAACATCTTCATCTAACCACTTTTGAAAGTCTTCATAAGATTGAATTTCTTCATATCTTTCTAAAGAACAACCTAACCAAACTGGTTCTAACCAATTGGTGCGGAAATATTCCAAAATTGCCCAGGCGCGGGTAATATCAGTTAAAGTTGGGGCGCACATCACACCACCAGGCACCATATAACTGCAATGACAACAGGTGATATGCTGTAAATGTTCCTGAGTAACTTATTTTATCAGGTAATTTTGCTCGGACAGAACATTTTATTTTCACCATTTCAGCTTTTATAAATAAGGGAATATTTAAGGAATGAGTCAGGGTAATTTTTATCCCTAACAGTTACAGCAGTTTTCTTGTATTTGAACTACTATTATTAGACCTAACCCCCAGCCTACCTCTCCCTAACCCTCTCCTAAGAGGAGAGGGAAAAAGAAAAACCTTTATTGCTGGAAGGGGGGTAAATCAAAGCCTCTCTCCTCTTAGGAGAGAGGTTTGGAGAGAGGTCGGTTTGTGGTCTATTTACCTGAAAATAGCTGTACTGTAATATCGGAAACCTATCCCCCATCTCTACATGAGGATGCAAATGCAGACTCAAGGGACTGGTTCGCAGATATGTTTGCAGACTTTGAGCCGCAGAACACCACAGACGGTAGGTATAGGGAATGGCGAAAATAAAAGCAACGGAATTACAGTATCAAGCAGTTTTTGAACAGAAGTTAGTTGAAGCTAATACTAATTTAAAAAGGGAGAGAATAAGAGTTAGTATTAAACAAACTGGCAATTCTCTCCAATTACGAGCTACCTTACCTTTAAAACCAGGAGATTACAGTTTAGGTAAGACAAAAAAGCAGTATGATATATCTTTAGGAATACCCGCAAATTTAGAGGGATTAAAAACAGCCATTGAAGAAAGTTATGAATTAGGTAAATTAATTGCTCGTCATACTTTTGAGTGGAATGAGAAATATTTAGGAATTAAATCGAGAGAGAAACAAGAGAGCAAAACAATTGGCGAATTATTAGATAAATTTGATGAAAAATATTATCAAACCCGTCAGAAAACTATCACTAGTCAAAATACTTTTGCTAACTATATATCTGTAATTAAAAGAAACTTGACTCTCACCCATTTAGCTACAAAAGAAAATTTTGAGGAAATTATTAATTCATTTCAGGGTAATAAAAAAAATGAACTAATAGCAGTAACTTCTGTTTTGATTAAAACCTTTAATTTAGGATTTCAACTTGATGTCAAACGAGATCATGTCACTCCTGCTTATCGAGAAATTCCTGAAGATGAAAAAATAATATCTGCTTTTGACCTCTTTGAAAAATTTGCCCTCAACCGCAAAAATACAAACATTAGTGATGAAATAGACACCTGGGAAATGTGGCGTTGGGTATATGGAATGTTGGCGACTTATGGATTAAGACCAAGGGAATTATTTGTCCAACCAGATATTAATTGGTGGATGTCTTCCCAAAATATTGACCATACTTGGAAAGTGAATAAAAATACCAAAACTGGATATCGAGAAGTTATTCCTTTTGTACCTGAGTGGGTAGATTTATTTGATTTAAAAAATCCCAAACCATTAAATATTTTAGAAAGAAAAGTTGAAAAAATTGCTTCTGTACAAAATATTAATTGGATGCGAAGAGATATATCCAGATGGTTTAGAAAAGTGGGGATTGAGTTTCAACCTTATGATTTACGCCATGCTTGTGCAATTCGAGCGCATCTTCAGGGAATACCAATTAAAGCCGCAGCAGATAATTTAGGTCATACTGTTGATGAACATACAAAGACCTATCAAAGATGGTTTGGGATTGAAAATAGGAAAAAAGCCTTTGGTGAGGTAATTAGTCAAAGGTCGTTAATTGAGTTGCAGAAGAATGAAATATTGGCGTTAAGGATGGAGAATGAAAGGTTGAAGTTGGAGGTGGAAAGGTTGAAATTTTTGGAAACTAAAGATCGAGAGGACTGCGAACAGCTTTACCACCACTGTGCCTTTAGGGATTTAGTGACCTAGTTTCTGAGGTATAATATTTACCTCAAAGCACAAGTACTAGGACTTACGCACTGTACAAACTCACCATGATGTGAATGAACGAAAATCTGTGGATTATGGAGCGGTTACCAATTACAGGATGTCTGAAAAGGGTAGCTTACAACCAAATTATAAGGGTTTCAGTGCGATCGCCAATCCTGTAGGGTGCGTTAATAGAATGTAACGCACCCTACAGGATTGGTTTAGTAAAAACATTTCTTGCTAAAATATAATCAGAGAAACAGCAAAATGAGATTATGAACTTAGATACAATTCAACAAGATATTGAGTCTCTTCCTCCCGATGCACAACAAATCATAGTCGAACTCGTAGAAGTCCTGAAAAAACGCTATCTTCTGAATCAACAAAAATCCTCAGAAAATTCCTTGCCAGACTGGTCAGACTTTATCGGTTGCATAGAAGCTGAAACAGACCTCTCAAAAAACTATAAAAACTACTTAGATCGTGAACTTAATCAAAAATATGATCATAGTTGATACAGGCTTTTGGTTAGCTCTTGCCAATAAAAAAGACACAGTTCATATAGCCGCCAAAAAACGATTTCAAGATTTAGCTAATCAGCAATTTATTACAACCTGGTGCGTCGTCACAGAAACGTGCTATCTATTACAAAAAAGAGTAGGAGTGGATGCTCCAAAAATCTTTATTAATAAAATTTCTACAGGAAAGCTACAAATATTTGATCCGAAACAACATCATTGCCAGCGTATTGAAGAACTGATGGAAAAATATAAAGATTTACCGATGGATTTAGCCGATGCCTCTCTCGTTATTCTGGCAGAAGAATTAGGTCATGGGCAAATTTTATCCGTTGATTATCGAGACTTCAATACCTATCGCTGGAAAAATACAGAACCGTTCGATAACCTCTTTCATGAATTTTTATGATGTAGTGCGATGCCTATGGCGAGGGAAGCGATCGCTCAATTTCCATTATCTTGTGCTTCGTTAACTATGATTAACTGCGATCTCATGGGTAAGCGATTCCTAGGTCGCGCTTCGCTATCGCTCAATTTTCATTTTCTTGTGCTTCCTTGACTACTATTAACTGCGATAGCCTAAGCGCTGACTTGTCAGTGCGATCGCCGATCTTGTAGGGTGCGTTAACGGAGTGTAACGCACCATATTTATAATTATTTACTGATTTTCGGTGCGTTACGCTGTCGCTAACGCACCCTACTAATCGTCCCAATATCCTTGAGGTTTTTCCTTTCTGCTATCTTTACCCCAATCGGTTGGATAAATTCCCTGAGCGATAAACCGATGAATACTGGAATACTGCCAATCTTGGGGATTTTCACACAATCCATGTCGAGCCGGATTATCATGAATATAATCACAATGGAGCGCAAAATCCCGTTCATCCCGAATTAAATGCTCCCAAAACCGACGTTGCCAAAGATTACTTTCTCCTCGCTTTTGTCGTGATTGAGAAACCTCCCGATTAACCCCTAATGCTTGTCCATAATGTTTAGTAACATAGGTTTTAATTAGGCGCAATCTCACCGACAAATATTTATCATCAGGGGGTAAAGTCCACAAACAATGAAAATGATCAGGTAATAAAACAAAAGCATCAATACAAAAAGGATATTTTTCCCTTACTTTTTCTATTGCTTCTCGGAGAGATTTTCTCCCTATATCAGTACAGAGCCAAGATTCTCTTTGATAAGTGACTTGTGTGATGAAATATGTACCTCCAGAAACATTAGGTCTTCTATAATTAGGCATTATGGAGTTAGTATGGGTGAAATTAAATTTATTTTTTATTTATTGTATTGTCATATTGCAAGCAGTTCGCTCAAAATCCATTGTCTTGTGCTTCCTTAACTGGGATTAATTGCGATCTTATGGGTAAGTGCGATTCCTACGGAGCGCTTCGCTATCGCTCAAAATCCATTGTATTGTGCTTTCTTAACTGTGATTAACTGCGATCTTATGGGTAAGCGATCGCTCAAAATCCATTGTCTTGTGCTTCCTTGACTTTGATTAACTGCGATCGCTCAAAATCCATTGTCTTGTGCTTCCTTAACTGGGATTAATTGCGATAGCGTAAGCGCTGACTTGTCAGTTCGCTAATATTGAGTTAATGCGATCGCTTAAAATCCATTTTTTTGTGCTTCCTTAACTGCGATCGCTCAATATCCAAACAAATAAATCAATAAAAATATGCGTGCAAACATTGACACTCAGAAGTTAGAACGTCTGATGCAAGTCTTAGGTAGAGAAGCCCAGGGTTCAGGCTGCATCTACTTTACAGGAGGAGCTAGTGCGCTACTAATTGGATGGCGTAACTCCACAGTTGATGTTGATCTTCGTCTAGATCCTGAACCACCAGGCATTTTTCAGGCGATTCCTACGGAGCGCTTCGCTATCTCCAAACTCAAACAAGAATTAAACATTAATATCGAATTAGCATCTCCGCAGGATTTTTTGCCACCTCTTCCAGGATGGCGTGATAGAAGCGTATTCATTGGCAAACAAGGTCAAATTTCGTTTTATCACTATGATTTTACAGCCCAAGCTCTTTCTAAACTATCCAGGGGATTTGACCGTGATATTAAAGATATTGAAGCCATGTACAAACAGAAATTATTCTCTTTGAGTGATCTACAGAATTGCTTTGAAGCGATTGTACCTGAACTAATCAGATTCCCATCTCTTAATCCTGATATGCTTAGAAGCAGAGTCGAGAAATTTATTGAACGTTGTGAAAATAACCTGGAGGAAAATCAATCATGAATCTTAATGAGTTACCAGGTGCAGAAATAATATTACCTGGACTAAGTGATCTTCGCAGTGGTGAGTCCAAGACAATTGGAGCATTGTTAGCGGCGATCGCGTCAACCCGCTTAACTGAAGCTGGTTTAGATATCCCTAAAAATCACTTAGCTCCAGAACCAGAGCTAACTTTATATGCCCTTCTCCAAGATGAACGAGAGGATGCTTACATTTACTATAATGCTTTGCTTAATCAACTAAATAGCTTTTGCAATGCTCTTGAACTCAGTTATAAATATAAACCCGCTAAATTTACTGTTTAATATCTTTGAGAAAAGCGATTCCTACGGAGTTCGCTATCGCTCAATTTCCATTATCTTGTGATTCTTTAACTGGGATTAACTGCGATAGCGAAGCGCTGACTTGTCAGTTCGCTAATATTGGGGAAATGCGATAGCGAAGCGCTCCGTAGGAATCGCTTAAAATCTATTATCTTGTGCTTCCTTAACTGGGATTAACTGCGATCTCATGGGTAAGCTATCGCTCAATTTCCATTATCTTGTGATTCTTTAACTGGGATTAACTGCGATCGCTACTGTCTTGATTATCAAGTGATAAAATAAAAAAAGGAATAACAACTACTCACCCCAAGAACATCTTTTAGACTGCACAGTATCAGAAGAGAAAAAATAATGGCTGAACTCAAACTAAGATCAAAAGATCCAGATTCCCTCAGACGAATTATTGAAAGTGCTTTATCAGAAAGATTACAAAGTGTAATAGCAGGAATAAAAAGAACAGAAGAACGAATTATAGAATTGGAAACCAAGTATCAATTATCAACAAAGGAATTTATAACCCGTTTTAATAATGATGAATTATCCCATAATTTTGATTTTGATGAATGGATTGGCGAATCTCGAATGTTGACACATTTACAACAAATGAAAGAGTCTATAGAGGAGATTGATTTTGTTAATTGAAAATTATTTTCAACAGATTCAGCTTTTAATTGAATCTTCAGAAATTGTCAAAATATTCAATATTGAAAGTGAAAAAAGAGGAATATATGAAGGCTTGATCAGAGGAAAAATTGATTTTCAAGATAATTCTTTGCTGCATTTACGAGAATTTATCTATGTTGAAATCTCCATAGATCGAAAAATGTATAGTTATCAATATATGAATTCAGAAAATAAACTAATTTTTCGTTATGACAATACTGAACATCATCGAAAATTAAATCTCCCTACTTTTCCTCATCATAAACATGATGGAAGTGAGGATAATGTGATTAAATCAGATGCTCCTTTTTTAAATGAGGTACTCAATGAGGTTAAAAAATATTAGGATAGTGCGATAGTGAAGCGCGACCTAGGAATTGCTCAAATTCCATTGTCTTGTGCTTCCTTAACTGCGATAGCGTAAGCGCTGACTTGTCAGTTCGCTAATATTGGGTTAGTGCGATCACTTCCTTAACTGTGATTAATTGCGATAGCGTAAGCGCTGACTTGTCAGTTCGCTAATATTGAGTTAATGCGATCGCTTCCTTAACTATGATTAACTGCGATAGCGTAAGCGCTGACTTGTCAGTTCGCTAATATTGAGTTAATGCGATCGCTCTTACGTTTCCTTAACTGGGATTAACTGCGATAGCGTAAGCGCTGACTTGTCAGTTCGCTAATATTTGGTTAATGCGATAGCGAAGCTCCGTAGGAATCGCTCAATATCCAAACAAATCAATAATAAAGATGTGTGCAGAGTGTGTTTTATATTCAGTGGCAGGGTAAAAATTAAAATTGCTCCTCTCTACAAAGCTATAATGTGATTGAAGTCAAAAAACTATAATCCGATATGTCAACCATTGAACAAATTGAAGCAGCTATTCTAACGCTTCCACCAGAACAATTTCAGCGACTTCGGCAATGGATCTTAGACGTAGACTACCAACATTGGGACGAGCAGCTAGAACAAGACATCGCAGACGGCAAACTGGAGGCTTTAGCAGAAGAAGCGATCGCTGAGTTTAAAGCGGGACATTGCCGAGAACTCTGATGCACTACACAACGCGAAGATTTTGGAAGTGCTATGACGATTTGCCCCCTCAAGTTCAGGAAACAGCAGATCAGTGTTACGAACTTTTGAAAGCTGATCCATCTCATCCATCATTACACTTCAAGAAGATTGGTAAAAAATACTGGTCAGTTCGAGCAGGATTAGACTATCGGGCTTTAGGAGTTGAGGTAGAAAGCGGTATTTCTTGGTTTTGGATCGGAACTCACGCAGAATATGACAAGCTCATTGGTAAGCTTTAACCAGCAGGCCAGCCGATTTTGTAGGGTGCGTTAATAGAATGTAAAGCACCTTATAACTTCACCGTTGAACATCTTTGAGAAAAGCAATATCGCTCAAAATCCATTATCTTGTGCTTCCTTAACTGCGATTAATGCGATAGCGTAAGCGCTGACTTGTCAGTTCGCTAATATTGGGTTAGTGCGATAGCGAAGCACTCCGTAGGAATCGCTCAAAATCCATTATCTTGTGCTTCCTTAGAGGGTGTTTGGAAAGTTATGGTTGATGTATCAAATATTTTTTACCCCACCCTAACCCTCCCCTTGTAAAGGGGAGGGAACTGGATTTTTATTGTTTCCCCCCTTTACAAGGGGGGACTAAGGGGGGTAGCAATGTGATGAAAATTACGGAATACCACTTTTCAAACATCCTCTTAACGGGGATTGACTGCGATAGCGTAAGCGCTGACTTGTCAGTTCGCTAATATTGGGTTAATGCGATAGCGAAGCGCTCCGTAGGAATCGCTCAATTGCCATTATCTTATACTTCCTTAACTGTGATTAATTGCGATAGCGTAAGCGCTGACTTGTCAGTTCGCTAATATTGGGTTAGTGCGATAGCGAAGCGCTCCGTAGGAATCGCTCAAAATCCATTATCTTGTACTTCCTTAACTGGGATTAACTGCGATAGCGAAGCGCTCCGTAGGAATCGCTCAATTGCCATTATCTTATACTTCCTTAACTGTGATTAATTGCGATCACTAATGTTGGGTTAGTGCGATAGCGAAGCGCTCCGTAGGAATCGCTCAATTTCCATTATCTTGTGATTCTTTAACTGGGATTAACTGCGATCGCTCTTGAGGCTTATTGAACTCTCACATATCAATTTAGGATTGCTATACTAGCTTTTTGGAGATGTCTATTGTTCCATTGGGAGTTTTATAGAAAATTCCGTTTAATACACTAAATATGGATGTTATACGGAAAAATTATGTATTACAATACAATAGCGACATGAAAAAGAAGTGTGAAAGGTAGTTGAGCATTCATTTCATTACCCGCTAGTTATACTTGGAAAATCATACTTAACCTGAGTAATATGGAAAACCTTGAAGAAAAAATAGCCTTGCTCGAACAAGCAGTTTCAGATGAGAGAAAAAGACTTTCGTCAGATAGGCTTGACATTTCTTTTGGAGAGTTGATCAACCTATACAAAAATGATGAATTAATAATTAGACCAGAGTATCAAAGGTTGTTTCGATGGTCAGAAACACAAAAAACTGCACTTATAGAATCTATTCTACTCTCAATTCCAATTCCTCCAATATTTGTAGCTGAGGATAAAAACGGGGTATGGGAGTTAGTTGATGGATTGCAACGTGTTTCTACTTTTATAAGTTTCTTTGGTGAGCTAAAAGGTGATGGATGGGAAATCAATTATCAAGAAGAGGATGTTAACTCATCAGTGGAAGAGGGAGAAGAAATTGAAGAAGGAAACGGGGAAGTAACTGAAGAGGAAAAAACTCTAAATAAATGGACTTTGCAAGAAGGAGGATTAGTTAACAGCTTACAAGGTTTTAATGTTGATACTCTTCCAACTAATCTAAAAATAAATCTAAAAAGGGCTGTTTGTAGAGTCGAAATTTTGAGAGGGGAAAGCAGTACTTCCATGAAATATGAGTTGTTCAAACGACTCAATTCTGGAGGATCAAAATTAACTCCACAGGAAATCAGAAATGCAATTTATCGAGGTATAAATCCTAGACTTAATGAGCTTTTGCTAAAAATTAGTCAAAATGAGGTTTTTAAAACACTTACCCAATTAACTCGTGGCAAACTTAATGAATTATATGATCAAGAACTAGTTCTTAGGTTTTTCGCTTTCTATAAAAATGCTGAAAACGTCAATGAAAACATGGAGAAATTCTTAAATAAATTTATGGAGAACACTGTCAGCAATACTGATTTTGACTACAATAATTATGAATCTCTCATCATAAGAGTCTTAGAATTAATTAACCAAATAGGAGATGACAAGATATTCAGAAACGCGAGTAACTTATTTGTTCCAGCTTATTTTGAAGGCATATTAATCGGAGTTGCTCAAAATATTGATAAATACGCTGAAGACATTGAACTTTTAAAATCAAAAATAACACAATTGAAAAGTGATACAGATTTCAAGAGATATTCTGGTACTGCTTCTAATAGCAGAAGCCGGATTAGAAATCGTCTTAAAAGAGCAGATGAGATTTTTCAATAAACTTAGCAATCAATTATGCATGATTTTGATATAGCATTGCAAGAAATTATTGAGGAGCGAGTATCTGTTCTTTTTGAAATTGAGAGAGTAATTTTCACGAAAAGATACTCTTTATCTTCAAGACATAAAGATATTTTCTCAACCCAATCAATAGCGATGATTTATTCCGTATGGGAAAGTTTTATCCAAAAATCTTTCAACCTCTATATTGATGAAATTAATAACTTAGGGATAGATTTCTATGATTTTTGCGATGAAATAGTTATTCACCACATGGAAAACGATTTCAAACAGTTCAAGGAGTATCCCGAAAAAGATAATAGAAAGGTACAGTTTTTTGTCTCACTTAAGAATTTTCATGCTATTAGTAGCTGCTCTATTTCAAGAGTTGTTAATACTGAGAGTAATGTTGGCTTCAATGTCTTGAACAAACTGCTCAAAAGTTTTGCACTTGAAAAGTTTCCAGAACATTGGAAAGATTACAAATATCCAAATCCTAATTTAAAAGACTCCTTAGATTTATTCCTAAGATTACGCAATTCTGTAGCTCATGGAGGTGATTTAGTTTCCCCTGATAGGATTGATCAGGCAGTCTATACCAGATTCAAGAAATTGCTGACAGATTTAATGTACGAAATCCGATTGAAGATGTTGTACGGTCTTGAACATCAAACATTCTTAAAGTTACCGCAGAGTATTGTAATAAATGACTAGTAATCATTTTTAAATTCTGTTAGTTTTAAGCAGAACAACTTTTAAGCAAAACAATAGAAAACAACACAGTGCGATTGCTAAATTTCTATTTTATTGACTACTATTAACTGCGATCTCATAGGTAAGCGATCGCTCAATATCCATTATCTTGTGCTTTCTTAACTGCGATTAAGTGCGATAGCGTAAGCGCTGACTTGTCAGTTCGCTAATATTGGGGAAATGCGATAGCGAAGCGCGACCTAGGAATCGCTCAAAATCAATTGTCTTGTGCTTCCTTAACTGCGATTAACAGCGATCGCTAATATTGGGTTAGTGCGATAGCGAAGCGCTCCGTAGGAA
The DNA here is from genome assembly GCF_009712065.1 of Aphanizomenon sp. UHCC 0183. Lineage (NCBI taxonomy): Bacteria > Bacillati > Cyanobacteriota > Cyanophyceae > Nostocales > Aphanizomenonaceae > Aphanizomenon > Aphanizomenon sp. UHCC 0183. Next base: position 100,216 of record NZ_VILC01000001.1, read on the forward strand.
TCGCTCAAAATCCATTGTCTTGTGATTCTTTAACTATGATTAACTGCGATCTCATGGGTAAGCGATCGCTCAAAATCCATTGTCTTGTGATTCTTTAACTATGATTAACTGCGATCTCATGGGTAAGCGATCGCTCAAAATCTATTGTCTTGTGATTCTTTAACTGTGATTAATTGCGATCTCATAGGTAAGCGATCGCTCAAAATCCATTGTCTTGTGCTGCGATCGCTAGTTGTGGTTTGAGTGCGATCGCTAATCACCTCGGATAATTTTTATCTTGCATTCTGATCGCTCAAAACAGACATCAAATTCTCGAAAAAAGTTTGTTTGTCCCAGGATTAAGGGTACATTAGAGGCTTCTACCCAGGCAAATGCTAGACGAACGGGTTCTAGATTTCCAATTTGAACTTGCACAAATAACCCCCTTGCTTCAACCTTTGCAAGATTTCCAGCCAATGGCAAGCGAACAGTTTTGATTATCCCAAATCGCGCCTAATTGTAACCCAATATCATAAGGTAAAACATTGACAGTAGATCCAGTATCCAGCAGTGCATTTACAGAAACAGAAGAGTCTGCATAACTCAGAATGACAGGAATTGTGGGTAATGCTTCATTGTCAGAAAAGGGAAACTCAACTGTACTAGGCATGAGTTGATGTCTCTTTGTTATCCTGAATCATCTGCATTAGAATGTTTGCAGCTTCCGTTGCGTGATATTGCGACCAAACCGGGTACTCTGATGCAGAAAAAATAACTTGTAGTTCAGCGTCTGGGATTTGTGTGGCTAGGAGTTTGAAGAGTGATAATTTGTCTGACTGACTCAAATTGTTGACCAGAGGAATTAACTCAGTAAGTGACATAGTTTAAACTTCCATACAGGCAATAATACATTGATCATAAGTCATCTGTGAGGTAAAGTCTAACGAGTCCGTTAAACATCTTTGAGAAAAGCGATTCCTGCGGAGCGCTATCTCTATTCCTTCGGAACGCTACGCGAACGAGACGCTACCGTGAACGCTATCGCTTAAAATCCATTGTCTTGTGCTTCCTTAACTGGGATTAACTGCGATAGCGTAAGCGCTGACTTGTCAGTTCGCTAATATTGAGTTAATGCGATAGCGAAGCGCTCCGCAGGAATCGCCAATCTTGTAGGGTGCGTTAATGAAATGTAACATACCTTATTACTTTTTCATCTTCAAGAAAAGCGATTGGTCAAATAGCTACCATGTAGTGGCGTTTCAATGTCAAAGTTGGTGATAATATAGAAAAGAAAAACTCTTTAAATGTAAAATCTTGTATGACTACTCGGCTAGAAGTTGAATCAGTAATCAAGCAATTGCCAGAAAGTGAAGTTCGTGATCTGGCAAAATGGCTTCAAGAATATCTTGATGAGATGTGGGATCAGCAAATTGAGGCAGATTTAGCATCAGGGAAATTAGATCGCCTCATTGCTCAGGCAGAAAAAGATATTGCAGCGAACAACGTGAGGGATCTTGATGAAATCCTTTGCGACGACTGAGTTTTGGAAAGCGTATGCTAATTTGTCACCTGAGATGCAAGAGCAAGCGCGGAAGGCTTATCAGCTTTGGCAGGAAAACTCACTTCATCCCTCTTTGCACTTCAAAAAAGTCGGTAGAAATATTTGGTCTGCCCGTGTCAGTGGTGGATATCGAGCGTTAGCCTTGAAAAAGGGTGACGATTATTATTGGATTTGGATCGGTAATCATGATGAATATGAAAGTTTTTTAAATTAGCTCGTTGTCACAAGCCAGCGAACATACCATCGCTCAAAATTTATTTTCTTGTGCTTCCTTAACTGTGATTAAGTGCGACAGAAACAACCAAGCACACTAAGATTCAGTGTTATTCTTTACTGCTGCTTTTTGAGAATTTTCAGAGGATGGTTCAGCCAGAATTGGTTCAATATCCTGGCTTTTATCTCTTTGGATAAATTCATCTAGTAATTGAAAAAAGTAATCAAATGCAGCTTTTTCATCAATACAGGTGAGTAAAATAATTTTATCCCAAGCGTTAACCGTATGGATAGATAAGCGGTTTTGTAGCCAAGGTTGAAAGTTTTTATGAAAATCACTTTCAGTTTCAGTATTAGTAATACCTAATTCAGAGCGAGAAAAGCGATATCCCAAAATAAACATCCGTAAATTACTGATAGATGCTGTTCCCAAATATAAGCCTGGTTTGGTTTTAATTTTTTCGAGTAAGTAGGTGAGCGTTGAAAATTGTCGTTATGGCAAGGCAAAAGGCAAGAGGCAAGAGGCAAGAGTGAAGAGGGTTTGGGCGATTTTACATTTCTTTACACAGTTTGGTTTTATTGTGTTCACCTACTTAAGTTAAATAATGTACTCATTGAGTTTAACTCCATTAAAAATGTTCAAAATTATTCTATTACTTCTATTTTAAACTCATTAGATAGAGAGGTAAAATCTTGAATCCAGTCATCTGGGTATAGTCCTTGTCGGGAAAGGTTGTCGAAAATTTTGCCAAAAACTTCAACACCGTAGTAGGAGTCTCTCTGAGGAGTATCATCGGTATTACAAAGACGGGATTTTGGAAGTTACAATAGACTCAGAAATCTATGAACAATATTTCAAACCCCTAGAAAAACCCTATCAAGGCACAGAGCAATTTGAATTACCAGTTCCTCATCATTTGTTTCCTATCCTTAACCAATATCCAAGAGTATTAAAACCAAGGTAGTGCTATGAGCGATCAGTTTTGGCAAAAAATCAAATCTAAATATCGGTTAGGTGAACTGATTCACGGTACAGTCGAGTATCAGGCGCCATTTGGGATTTTTGTTAGTTTAGATGATGAAGCAGTCAAGGGTCTTGTTCAGATTACTGATTTTGTTGATAGTGGAGATATGACTCCAGAAATGTATCCAGATATTGGTTCACCTATTGGGGCTGTTGTTGTTGGGTATACCGAAGATGATCGCAATCAAATTTGGTTGAGTGTCAAGCCCAGTGTCTTACAGAAAGCATTGGTACATCTCAAAATTCCCGCAACAAGCGATCGATAATCAGCAGCATAACGATCTAAATACACACCAACCACCAAGAGGTTATTAAATATCTTTGAGAAAAGCGATTCCTAGGTCACGCTTCGCTATCGCTTAAAATTCATTATCTTGTGCTTCCTTAACTGTGATTAAGTGCGATCTCATGGGTAAGCGATCGCTCAATTTCCATTATCTTGTGCTTCGTTAACTGTGATTAACTGCGATCCCTGTAGGCATCGCTAGGTTAAAATGAGAGAGCGATTCCGCTATCGCATCCTTTCACCAATCCTCAGACGAGGAGATTCTCAAATGCCATTGGTTGAACTCATGTCACAAATCCAGACACTGCCCAAAATTGATAAGCTTCGGCTGATGCAGTTTCTCGCCACAGAACTGGTAAAAGAAGAAGATGCAAACTTCTTTGTTGCAAATCAAGAGTATCCAGTTTGATCGCCCTACAATTGCTCTGAGGCTGCCAATATTTTGATGAATCTTTTGGCTACAAAGGAACAAGAAAAAAATGGTTGACGCTCAAAGATTTCCCTACAAGATTATTGACAGCAACCAAGGCAAAGGTTGATAGAATGCCCCATCTGCCTTTGACCCTCAGTTATAACGGTCATTCCTTGAAGGTTGAAGGCTTATTGGACACAGGCGCAAGTGTGAATGTTTTGCCCTACGAAATAGGAACGCAACTAGGTTTTATCTGGGAGAATGAGACACTCTCGGTTATATTGGCAGGAAATTTAACTTAAATAGAAATATGGGGACTTGATTACTTGATTAACTAATGTAAAAAACAAAGGAGGCTTTATGAAAGCTGTTGAGTTAGTAGGGACAGTAAACACAAATGGGCAGATTAATTTAGACCAAGCATTAACATTTCCTTACGGGAGTCGTGTTAAGGTTATTGTCTTATTACCTGAGTTGATTGATCAGGTAGACGGTGATCAGGAGATATTCCAACCAATAAGCCTAAATAACCCTAAACTAATTGATACATTGAAAATGCGGACTTTGATTGAGACAAGCTTAACTGATATGGCAAACGATCCAGAGATCCAAAGAGAGATAGGTCTAATTAATGCTGAATTTGAAATCTCTGAACTGGATGGAATAGAAAGGTTATGAGCGTTCAGCGATCTGAAATTTACTTCGTTAATCTTAATCCAGTTCAAGGTAGAGAACAAGCAGGAGAGCGTCCTGTTTTAGTGCTTTCTGTAGATGCTATCAATCAATTACCATTAGTTGTTACAGTAGTTGTTGGTACAAAAGGAACAAATATCACCAAAAACTACCCAACAAATGTGAGGTGTTTACCTGAAGAAACTGGATTGTCAATAGAGACAGTATTTCTTTGCTTTCAAATTCGTTCACTTGATTTAAAGCGTTTTCCTAGCCAGCCTTCTGGCAAACTCTCAGATACTAAAATGCAGGACATAGAAACCGTAGTTCGCTATTGTTTAGGACTTTAGTCTTGTTTCAACAGCGGTCTGTGAGGTACGGTCTAACGGGGCTGTTAAACATCTTTGAGAAAAGTGATAGCGCAAGCGCTGATGCAAGCAGTTCGCTCAAAATCCATTTTTTTATACTTCCTTAACTGCGATTAACTGCGATAGCGTAAGCGCTGACTTGTCAGTTCGCTAATATTGGGTTAATGCGATCGCTTATCACCTCGGATAATTTTGATTGTGCATTGCGATCGCGTTCGCGGAGCGTCCCGGAGGGAACTAGGCTGATGCAAGCAGTTCGCTCAATTTCCAAATAAATCAATCCTTCTATACTCAAGCAAACCTGTAAATATTTTAACTTTAATATTAATATTTACGTATTTATATTGATAAAAACCCGGGTTTATATTTCAATAGAAAGAAAAAATTATACTTAATTCCCTTTTTCGCTCCCCTCTCTGCGCCTCTGCGCCTCTGCGTGAAACAAAAAACATAACACTCAAGCCCGAATCACAGTAATCCTATATTGATTTTCCGTCACCACAACCTCAGTTGACAAACGTTCCTCCATTGGTAGGGCATTTTTCCGCCTATCAAACACAAATAACCAACCAAAATCCAACCCCAAACGCCCTAAATAGGATTCTAATTGCTCAATACCATCAGCTTGAGGATCACGCTTTTTATCCCGCCATACCTTTAACTCAATACCCAAAGTTACATCTTTGTAACGCAGACATAAATCCATTCTGTCGCTACCAATTGCATATTCCCGTTCTAAAACTCCACCACCATTAATAACACGATGTAAAAAAGCCATTAATACAATATGTGGCGCAATTTCATGATAGCCAGTGCTACCTAATAACGGTTCTCCGTGCTGTCGCCAAAACTTGAGAAATGCAGTTAGTAAAGCATCTATATTTAATTCCCCTGCCGCAGTTAACCAAGTTGGTGCAATCATTGGTAAAGAAGCCATTGGTGTCACTGTTAAAACCCTGGGTAACACTTCCCGATAAATGGGATTAGCAATAGTTAATCCACCATAAGGGTGCATTTTACATAATCCCAAATCAATGACAAATTGAATATCATCATTGGGTATATCTCCCAGTTCTAAACCTGCTAACATTGGCTCAATAATTGCTTTTATTCTTGGTTCTCGTAACCGTTCAGCTAAACTATCTAAATGAGTATCTTGACGAGCAATTAATATTTCCTTTGCTTTTAAAATATGTTCTTTTGTAATAGCAATATTTCTATCTTTAACCATTTTTTCTACAACTTCTTTAGCTAAAGCATTAACTAACCAAGGTTGTCCTTGAGTTAAATCAAAGGCTGTTTCTATAGCTTCAGGAGTAAAAATTTGTCCTGTTGCTGCTGTATGTTGTTGATATAGTTCTCCTACTTCTTCAATATTAAAATTTCGCATAGTTATAGAAGCAACTTTAATATTAAAAGGACTGGATGTATTTAATCTGTCACTACCACCTGATGCTACTTTATAATCTCTGACATCTCGTAAACCAATTAATCCTACCGATGAGGGAAAATTTTCAGGGCGTTTAGGAAAACCATCTCTTAACTGCCGTAAAACTGAAATTAAAGTTTCATCTTGCAAAGAATCAATTTCATCTATAAATAATACTATCGGACGATTGATAGCTCTTGACCATGCTCTTAAATTTTCAGCAATTCTTTGTCCAGGAACATTATAAACCCAAGTTTGGGGTTGTAGTTCGGTCGGTAGGCTATCTTCAATTGTATTTCGCCAAATTCCTAAAATTGCTAATTCTGCTGCACTGGGGTCATGATTAAATGCACTTCCTACTTCTGCTGATACCATGACTGCTGCATAATTTCCTGTGGCGGTAAGTTGTTGTGCTAGGGATAACATTGCGGTTGTTTTCCCTGTTTGTCGTGGTGCATGAAGGACAAAATAACTTTCTTGTGCAATTAACATTAATAAGTCGGGTAAACGACTGGTGGTTGAGAGTGTATAGTTTTTTTTAGGGTTACAGGGACCTGCAATATTAAACCAACGAGTCATGATTATTTTGGCAGTTAGGGAACTCTTTAAGTTTACACAATTGTTATGCTCTCAATATACTGGAATTTGGGAAAATGACGATCTGGCATTCCAAAAAAGGGCGTTGCTGATTAAGGGTATGAATTTTAGTCTCACGCAAAGGCGCAAAGACGCACTGAGGTTTGAGTTTTAAAGATTCAATTTGGGAATTTCATACCTCAATTCAGCAACGCCGAAAATGGTTCTATTCAATCCCACGAAGACTTTAAACCCGGATTTCTCACAAGCGAAAAAAATCATTCATAAAGAGTAAAACAAAGGCAGTTTATTTGATACATAAACAGCAAAGATGAAAAAAGGAAATCTCCTAAGTATATATTTGATAAATTTAGTTAAATATCAAGAGCTATTCAGTCAATATATACTGATATAAATAATTGAGTAGTAAAATTAGGCATCTGAAAACAGAGTGAAAAAAAACTTTTATCCCCACCCTAAATTAAAGCTAAAAATGAGCGTAATAATCAATAATCGTTCCCAAAGAATTAACCAGGATTTGGTAACAACTGCAAACAACGGTAAGCAGTAACATAAATATGTTTGTAGGGACAACAACTATTAATTGCAATTAAAACTCGCCGGGTACTCACAGTAATCAAAGCACCTAACTTCAATAACTTGGTACGGATAGTCCCAACTTGAGCATTCTGTAATTCAGTTTTAACCAAACATTTGTTTCGCAAAGCATTCATCAAAACATAAGCAATGGAAGAGAACCACAAACGTAGTTGATTACCAGCAAATGTATGGGTACTGGTTCTGTCACTAAATAATTCTAATTGTTGTTCCTTAAAGCGATTTTCCATCTCACCTCTCGGACAATATTTTTGGGTATAAACTTCACTTGGAGGCATCTTATTTGTAGGAATTGAGGTGACAATAAAACGGATATTAGTTCCCTTTGCCCCATACTCAACTTTAGCAACAACACGACGACTACGACTCCAAGATTTATGGGTTTGATAGTCAATAGTTTTATACCAAGTTGAATTCTCTATCAGATGTGATGCTAGTTCAGGAAGTTCAATATCTGGAACAAATAGAGTTTCTAAAAAAGAAACTACTGTGGATAGCTTTTGCTCAAACTCTTGCTTGGCTTTACTTTGA